>NZ_WMBF01000199.1:0-11077 GCF_019400875.1 Streptomyces anatolicus
GCCACCGACAGCGAGCGCCCCGACGGGAGCCAGCAGTGAACCGCACCACCCAGTCCCTGATCGCCGTGGTCGTCGCGCTCGGCGCCGTCACGGGGTACGCCACGTCCAGCGGCCCCGACGGCAAGGACGACGCCCCCGCGAAGGCCGCCGCACGCCTGCCCGTCGAGCGCACCAGCCTGCTCTGCCCGGTGCCCAGCGCCTCCGACCTCGCCGAGACCTCGTACACCGCCTACACCCCGAAGTCGCGCGGCGCCGCGAGCACGGGCAAGGCCGCACTCGTACCCGTGCTCAAGCAGCTGACGGACGTTCCGCAAGAGGGCACCAAGGGCAAGGAGACCAAGCCCTTCCTGACCCAGAAGAAGCCGGGCGAGGCGGTCGGCGGCGAGGAGTCCGGCGCCGAGGCGCCCGCGCTCATCGGCACCGCCGACGGCGCGCTCGCCCCCGGCTGGACCGTGCAGCAGACCACGACGTACTCGGCGGGCACCGGGCGCGGCGCGCACGGCACCAACTGCACCGCGCCCGACACCGACTTCTGGTTCCCGGCCGCGAGCACCGCCAAGGGCCGCAGCGACTACATCCACCTGACGAACCCCGACGACTCGGCGGCCGTCGTCGACGTGGAGCTGTTCGGTCCGGACGGCGAGGTCACCTCCCAGGTGGGCGAGGCCATCCAGGTCCAGCCGCACTCCAGCGTCCCCGTGCTGCTCTCCACGCTCGCCGACAAGCAGTACCCGAACCTCACGATGCACGTGACCGCGCGCAGCGGCCGGGTCGCGGCCGCCGTGCAGTCCGCCGACGAGAAGCTGGGCGGCGACTGGCTGCCCGCCACCGCCGACCCCGCGCCCGACGCCGTGCTGCCCGGCATCCCCAAGGACGCCACCTCGGTGCGCCTTGTCGCCTTCGCACCCGGCTCCGACGACGCCGACCTGAAGCTCCAGTTGGCCTCGCCGACCGGCACGATCACCCCGGCCGGACATGAGAACCTGCACGTCAAGGCCGGTATGACCGCCGCCGTGGACCTCGGTGACGTCACCAAGGGGGAGGCCGCCTCGCTGCTGCTCTCGCCGACCGACAAGGCGGTGCCCGTGGTGGCCGCCCTGCGCGTCACCCGCGGCAAGGGCAGCGCCCAGGAGACGGCGTTCATCCCGGCGACGAACGCGGCGGGCACGCGCGCGACAGTGGCCGACAACCGCGCCAAGGGCTCCACGCTCTCCCTGGTGGCCCCCGGCAAGTCGGCGAAGGTGAAGGTTACGGCCTCACCCGGCACCGAGGGCGGCACGCCCGCCACGAAGACGTACACGGTCAAGGGCGGCACGACGCTGGAGATCGCGAGGCCGCCGGTACCGGCCGGCCTGAAGGGCGCCTACGCCCTCACGGTGGAGCCGCTGTCCGGCGGCGAGGTCTACGGCTCGCGGATGCTGGCGCTGCCCGAGGACGGCGTCCCGATGTTCACCGTCCAGACGCTGCCGGACGACCGGGGGACGGTGGCGGTGCCGGAGGCGGAGCGGGACCTGACGGTGTTGCAGCGGTAGGCGCCGCCATGCGTCAGTGTTGCAGCGGTAGACGCCGCCGTGCGTCAGTCCTCGTCGCCGTAGCGCGGATCGACAGAGTCGGGGGAGAGGCCGAGCAGATCGGCGACCTGCTCGACGACCACCTCGTGCACCAGGGCGGCGCGCTCGTCGCGCCCCTTGGTGCGGATCTCCACGGGGCGGCGGTAGATGACGACGCGGGCGGGCCGCCCCTCGGACGCCGAGAGCGAGCCGCCGAGCGGCACCGCCTCGTCCTGCCACTCCCCGTCGGGCCCGCCGGGGCCACCCAGGGGCGGCACCTCCAGGACCAGGAACTCGATATCCGCGAGCTGCGGCCAGCGCCGCTCAAGACGCTCCACGGAGTCCTGCACGAGGTCCGTGAAGGCCTCCGCGCGGCTCGCGGAGAGCGGCACCTGGGGCGGCGCCACGGGCCCGCGCATGCCCCGGCCGTGGCGGTCGCGGCGACGGGGCCTCGGCTCTGCGGAGGGGAGCTGCACGGGGTCGTCCATCGGCTGTACGGGGTCGTCCATCACTGACGAAGCGTAGTCCTCGGAATCCCCCTTTCCGCGCGGTGCGCGGCATGTCGCTTCCTGACCGTTCCGGCCAGGCTTGGACTCGATTCCATATCGCTCCGGACCGTCGTTCTCGCGCCAAATGACCTGATTCCCGCCATGTGGTGACCGGATTCAACACCACCCGCCCCTCTGGTCACTGGCGTCTGCGCAGGTCAACGCCGCGCCCTCGCGGCCCACTGGTTCAAGGATCACCGCACGACACGGGGGAGTGACCTCGTGGAGAGTCGTCGCGGCCCGCTCAAGAGTGCGGTACCGTCCAACGTCGTGAGCCCTGTACGTCGCTGTTCGCGCACCGCTTGCGGCCGTCCCGCCGTCGCGACGCTGACGTACGTCTACGCCGACTCGACCGCGGTCCTCGGCCCCCTCGCCACCTACGCCGAACCCCACTGCTACGACCTGTGCGCCGAGCACTCCGAGCGCCTTACCGCGCCCCGGGGCTGGGAGGTCGTCAGGCTCGCCGACGCCTCCGGCCCGGCCCGCCCCTCCGGCGACGACCTCGAAGCGCTCGCCAACGCCGTGCGCGAGGCGGCACGCCCCCAGGAGCGCGCGGCCGAGGCGGGCGGAAGCGGGCGGCGCTCGGCGGACCCGATGGAGGTCGCGCGGCGCGGCCACCTCCGGGTGCTGCGCTCGCCGGATTCCTGAGCGGGCCGGACTCTCGGTGCTGAACGGGCCGGGCTCCTGCTGAGCGGGCGGCACTCCTGGCCCCTGAGCGGACCGCACTCCTGACGGCCCTTCACTGGACCTCTTGAGCGGGCCGCACTCCTGACGGCCCTTCACTGGATCTTCGCCATCCTCGCCCTCCGGCACGTTGACGTCCCTCCGTCGAGGCCGTGACGATTTCGCCACCCCACAGCCGGGAGGCGTTCCGTGTTCGTGCAGCAACTGGAGCCCGTGGCCGACTCGCTCGGCCTGTCCGCACTCGTCGCGACCCTGCCCCTCCTGACCGTCCTCGTCCTCCTCGGCGCCGTCCGCATGAAGGCGCACCGGGCGGGCCTCATCGGCCTCGCGGTCGCCGTCCTCGTCGCCTGGCTCGCGTACGGCATGCCGCTCGGCCAGACCGCCTCCAGCGCCGCGCAAGGGGCCCTCTTCGGGCTCTTCCCCATCCTGTGGATCGTCGTCAACGCCCTGTGGGTCTACCGCATGACCGTCCGCACCCGGCACTTCGACATCCTGCGCCGCTCCTTCGGGCGGCTCTCCGACGACCCCCGCATCCAGGCGCTCGTCATCGCCTTCTGCTTCGGGGCGCTCCTGGAGGCGCTCGCCGGCTTCGGGGCTCCCGTCGCGATCAGCGCGGTCATGCTCGTCGCCCTCGGCTTCGACCCCGTGCGTGCCGCCATCGTCGCCCTCGTCGCCAACACCGCGCCCGTCGCCTTCGGAGCCATGGGCACGCCCGTGGTGACGCTGGCTCAGGTCACCGGCATCCCGCTCGACACCGTCGCCACGGTCGTCGGCCGCCAGACCCCGCTGCTCGCCCTCGTCGTCCCGCTGCTCCTGGTGTTCCTCGTCGACGGGCGGCGCGGCCTCCGCGAGACCTGGGTGCCCGCGCTCGCGTGCGGGTTCGCCTTCGCCGCCGCCCAGTTCGCGGCCTCCAACTACGTCTCCGCGCAGCTCGCCGACATCGGCGCGGCCCTGGCGGGCGCGGGCGCGCTGGTGGCGGTGCCGCACGCGCGCAGGCCGGCCGCCGAGCCCGTACGCGCCGCGGTCCTGACGGGCGTACGCAGTGAAGACCTCGACCACGACGACCCGCGCCACGAGGTGCTGCGCGCCTACGCCCCCTACGCCCTGATCGTCGCCGTCTTCTCCCTCGCGCAGATACCGGCCGTCAAGGACCTCCTCACGAAGGCCACCCGCACCTTCGACTGGCCCCTCCTGGAGGTCGCCGACCCCTCGGGGGACCCGGTCGGCGGCAACGTCTTCTCGCTGCCGCTCCTGGCGACGGGCGGCACGCTCGTGCTGCTCGCCGGGGTGGTCACGGCCGCGGTCATCGGGGTGCACGCGCGCGTGGCGGTACGGGAATGGGCCGCCACCGTCCACGAACTGCGCTTCGCGATCCTCACCGTCACCTCCGTGCTGGCGCTCGCGTACGTCATGAACCTCTCGGGCCAGGCGGCGACGATCGGGCACTACGTGGCCGCCGCGGGGGCGGGCCTGGCCTTCCTCTCACCGGTGCTCGGCTGGTTCGGCGTCGCGGTGACCGGCTCCGACACCTCCGCCAACGCCCTCTTCGGCGCGCTCCAGGTGACGGCCGCTCAGCAGTCCGGGCTCTCGCCGGAACTGCTCGCCGCCGCCAACAGCTCCGGCGGCGTCCTCGGCAAGATGATCTCTCCGCAGAATCTGACGATCGCGTGCGCCGCCGTCGGACTCGCGGGCAAGGAGGGCGATCTGCTGCGCAAGGTGCTGCCGTGGAGCCTCGGTCTGCTCCTGGTGATGTGCCTGATCGTGGTGGGGCAGAGCACGGCGGTGCTCGGGTGGATGCTGCCGTGAGCAGGGGCCGGGGCGCGGCTTGATCGCCGCACGAGTTCGATGTCGGTGGTTGCGGGTAGTTTGGGACGACCGACGTGGGGTGACCGACGTACCGACGTCACTCGCAGAGCTTGCAGAGAGGGTTGGCCGTGACTGCTGATCTGTCCCAGATCGTGAAGGCGTACGACGTTCGCGGGGTGGTCCCGGACCAGTGGGACGAATCGCTCGCGGAATTGTTCGGGGCCGCTTTCGCGCAGGTCACGGCGGCGGACGCGATCGTGGTGGGGCATGACATGCGCCCCTCGTCGCCGGGCCTCTCGCGGGCCTTCGCGCGCGGGGCGGCGGCACGCGGCGTGGACGTCACGGAGATCGGGCTCTGCTCCACGGACCAGCTGTACTACGCCTCGGGCGCGCTGGACCTGCCGGGCGCGATGTTCACCGCCTCGCACAACCCCGCCCAGTACAACGGCATCAAGATGTGCCGCGCGGGCGCCGCCCCGGTGGGCCAGGACACCGGCCTCGCGGAGATCCGCGCCCTCGTGGAGGGCTGGCTCGCCACCGGCGGCCCCGAGGACGCGGCGAGCGCGGGCACCCTCACCCAGCGCGACACCCTCACCGACTACGCGGCGCACCTGCGCGGCCTCGTCGACCTGAGGGCCAACCGCGCGCTGAAGGTCGTCGTCGACGCGGGCAACGGCATGGGCGGGCACACAGTCCCCACCGTCTTCGAGGGCCTGCCCCTGGAGCTGGTGCCGATGTACTTCGAGCTGGACGGCACCTTCCCCAACCACGAGGCGAACCCCCTGGACCCGGCCAACATCGTGGACCTCCAGGAGCGCGTGCGCGCGGAGGGCGCCGACCTCGGCATCGCCTTCGACGGCGACGCGGACCGCTGCTTCGTGGTCGACGAGAACGGCGCCCCGGTCTCCCCCTCGGCCATCACCGCCCTGGTCGCCTCCCGCGAGCTGGCCAAGCACGGCGGCAAGGGCACGGTCATCCACAACCTGATCACCTCCTGGTCGGTCCCGGAGGTCGTCAAGGAGAACGGCGGCACGCCCGTGCGCACGCGCGTGGGCCACTCCTTCATCAAGGCCGAGATGGCGCGGACCGGCGCGATCTTCGGCGGCGAACACTCCGCGCACTACTACTTCAAGGACTTCTGGAACGCGGACACGGGCATGCTCGCCGCCCTCCACGTCCTGGCGGCCCTCGCCGAGCAGGACGGCCCGCTGTCCGGCCTCGTCGCGCAGTACGACCGCTACGCGGGCTCCGGAGAGATCAACTCCACGGTCGACGACCAGACCGCCCGCCTGGCCGCCATCAAGACGGCGTACGAGGGCCAGGACGGCGTCACCCTGGACGAGCTGGACGGCCTGACGGTGACCGCCGCCGACTGGTGGTTCAACGTCCGGGCCTCCAACACCGAGCCCCTGCTGCGGCTCAACGTCGAGGCGCGGGACGAGGCCACGATGGCCAAGGCCCGCGACGAGGCCCTGGCGATCATCCGCGGCTGACGCCCCACTGGCTGCCGCCCGCGGAGGCAGGACACCGTCACAGGCTGCCGCCCGCGGAGGCAGGACACCGTCACAGGCCGCCTCCCACGGAGGTAGGACCCCCCACGGGCCGCCTCCCACGGAGGTAGGCTGACCAGGCCGCATCCTGTGAGGCGGCACCGCGGCGTTCCGCACCCGCGGGGGCCACGGCGTCCCGCACCCACGGGGCCCGGGAGTCCCGCACCCGCAGGACCCGCCGCGCCCCGCACCACGAGGCCGCGCCACCGCCTCACAGAACCGCGAAACCTCACCACATCAGCTCGAAGGGACCCACCCCATGGCGCTCGAAGCCGGCCTCCTGGAGATCCTCGCCTGCCCGGCCTGCCACGCCCCCCTCAAGGAGACGGAGACCGAGCTGATCTGCACGGCGGACGCCAAGGAGTGCGGCCTGGCCTACCCGGTCCGCGACGGCATCCCCGTGCTCCTGGTCGACGAGGCCCGCCGCCCCGCCTGACGGCGCCCCGCGCAGAGGCGTCCCGCTCGGCACCCCCGCAGGGGACCCGGGCAGCGCACCCCGCGCAAGGGCACCCGCCCCGGCACGACCCAGCAGCGCGCGAAGCCGCGCACGGCGATCGGAGGCCTCACCCCCATGCTCGACGAGTCGCTGCTCGACGAACCCGAGGCGCTGGCCCGCGCCGACCGCCGCGGACTGCTGCGCGGCGCGGCGGAAGCGGGCGCCCGCGTCCGCACCGCGATCCGGCACGCCACGGAGGCCGGTCTCACGGACCTCAAGCCCGACGGCCGCCCCCGCGCCATCCTGATCGCGGGCCCGGGCACCGCCGCCGTCTGCGTGGCGGACCTCCTCGACGGCCTCGCCGGAGCGGGCTGCCCCGTCGTGCGGCTCGCCCCGACCGGCGTCGCCCCCGCCGCGGGCGCCCTGCGCTGGGCACTGCCCGGCTGGGTCGGCCCCGTGGACCTGCTGCTCATCGCCACCCCGGACGGCACCGAACCGGGCCTGACCCTCCTCGCCGAACAGGCGTACCGCCGCGGCTGCACGGTCGTCGCCGTCGCCCCCGCCCGCACCCCCCTCGCAGAGGGCGTGGAGGGCAGCCACGGCCTCACCGTCCCCCTGGCCACCTCGCCGTACGGCGCTTACGAAGGCGTGCACGACGAAACCGACCGGGACTCCGGCTCGTATGAGGCACGCCGCGTCGAGGACGAGGCCGCGCCCGGCGCGCCCTGCACCCTGTGGGCGCTCCTCGTCCCGCTCCTCGTGCTCCTGGACCGCACCGGCCTGATCGCCGCCCCCGTCGACGTACTCCAGAAGGTCGCCGACCGCCTCGACCGCGTGGCGGAACGCTGCGGTCCGGCCATCTCCACGTACAGCAACCCCGCCAAGACGCTCGCCGCCGAGCTGGCCGACGCGCTCCCGCTCATCTGGACCGAGGGCCAGTCCGCGGGCGCCGCCGGCCGCCGCTTCGCCGCCACCCTCGCCGAGCTGGCCGGGCACGCCGCGCTCGCCTGCGAGCTGCCCGAGGCCCTGCCCGCCCACGGCGCGCTCCTCTCGGGCAACCCCGGGGGCGGCGACGACACCGACGACTTCTTCCGCGACCGCGTCGACGACCAGGCCGCCCTCCGCGCGCGCGTGGTGCTGCTCCGCGACCGCCCGGTCGACGCCGGAGGCCTCTCGGCAGCCCCCGCCGCCCGCGAGCTGGCGCACGGCCACGACGTGGCGCTCAGCGAGCTGGAGCCGGAGGCGGGCGACGAGCTGGAAGCGCTCGCGGAGCTGATCGCCGTCACGGATTTCGCCGCCGTTTACCTGGCGCTCGCCTCGGGGGGCCGATCATGACCGGGCACGGGACCGCGCCGGTCCAGGCCCGGCACCGGGCCGCCCCGTTCACGGCCCGGCACCGGACCGCGCCCGCCTCGGTCAGGGCCGCAGCCCAGCATTCGCGTACGCAGCAGTAGCAAGGGAGACCCCCTCCGTGGACCGCCTCACCAACACCATCCGCCCCTACGCCTGGGGCTCCACGACCGCCCTCGCACAGCTCCTCGGCGTCGAGCCGAGCGGCGACCCGCAGGCCGAGATGTGGATGGGCGCCCACCCGGGCGCGCCCTCGCGCACCGAGCGCGGCGCGCTGAACGAGGTCATCGAGGCGGACCCGGAGCGCGAGCTCGGCCCGGAGGCGGTCGCCAAGTTCGGCCCGCGACTGCCCTTCCTCCTCAAGGTCCTCGCCGCGGGCGCCCCCCTCTCCCTCCAGGTGCACCCCGACCTCGCGCAGGCGAAGGAGGGGTACGCCGACGAGGAGCGCCGCGGTGTCCCCGTCGACGCCCCGAACCGCAACTACAAGGACGCCAACCACAAACCCGAACTGATCTGCGCCCTCACGCCGTTCGACGGCCTCTGCGGCTTCCGCGCCCCCGCCGAGACCGCCGACCTCCTGGAGGCCCTCGGCGTCGACTCCCTCAAGCCGTACGTCGACCTGCTGCGCGCCCACCCCGAAGAGGCCGCCCTGCGCGAGGTGCTGACGGCCGTGCTGAGTGCCGACCCCGAACAGATGGCCGAGACGGTCACCGCGTTCACGGCCGCCGCCCAGCGCCTCGGCGGCGCCTACGCCCCGTACGCCGACCTCGCCCACCACTATCCCGGCGACCCGGGGGTCATCGCGGCGATGCTCCTCAATCACGTACGACTCCAGCCCGGCGAGGCCCTGTTCCTCGGCGCCGGCGTCCCGCACGCCTACCTCGACGGCCTCGGCGTAGAGATCATGGCCAACTCCGACAACGTCCTGCGCTGCGGCCTGACCCCCAAACACGTCGACATCCCCGAACTCCTGCGCGTCGTCCGCTTCGAGGCGGCCGACCCGGGCGTCCTGCGCCCCGAGGCGTCACCCGCGGGCGAAGAGGTGTACGAGACGCCGATCGACGAGTTCCGCCTCTCCCGCCTCGTCCTGCCCGAGGGCGCGGCCCCGCACGACCTCACCGCCGCCACCCCCCAGATCCTGCTCTGCACCGCGGGCACGGTCCACGCGGGCGAACTGCCCCTGACACCCGGACAGTCCGCATTCGTCCCCGCCGGGGAAAAGGCCGAAGTGTCCGGAGTAGGCACGGTTTTCCGGGCCACTGTGGTGGCCTGACGCGCCGATACCCTCCCGTGCTGCAACAATGACCCACCGCAAAGGGCGGGCAAAGCACTTCTCATCAGCGACGGCCCGGCACACACGAAGGCGAAGGGACCCCCGGCACTTATGAGCGCGTCAGGCGGAACAAAGGCGATTGTCGCGGCACTCGCCGCGAACCTCGCGATCGCGGTGGCGAAGTTCGTCGCGTTCATCTTCAGCGGCTCGTCCTCGATGCTCGCCGAGAGCGTCCACTCGCTCGCGGACTCGGGCAACCAAGGACTGCTGCTCCTCGGCGGCAAGAAGGCCCAGCGCGAGGCGACCCCGCAACACCCCTTCGGCTACGGCCGCGAGCGCTACATCTACGCCTTCCTCGTCTCGATCGTCCTCTTCTCGGTCGGCGGCATGTTCGCGATCTACGAGGGCTACGAGAAGATCAAGAACCCGCACGAGATCGAGCACTGGTACTGGCCCGTCGGCGTCCTGGTGTTCGCGATCATCGCGGAGACCTTCTCCTTCCGCACCGCCATCAAGGAGTCCAACCTCCTGCGCGGCAACCTCTCCTGGACGCAGTTCGTCCGCCGCGCGAAGGCCCCCGAGCTGCCGGTCGTCCTCCTGGAGGACCTCGGCGCGCTGGTCGGCCTGGTCCTCGCCCTCGGCGGCGTCAGCATCGCCCTCGCCACCGGCGACGGCGTCTGGGACGGCATCGGCACGCTCTGCATCGGCGTCCTGCTCATCGCGATCGCGATCATCCTCGCCGCGGAGACCAAGTCCCTGCTGCTGGGCGAGGCCGCGGGCGTCGACCAGGTCGAGAAGATCGAGAAGGCCCTGGTCGACGGCGACACGGTCACCAAGGTCATCCACATGCGCACGCTCCACCTCGGCCCCGAGGAACTGCTCGTCGCCGCGAAGGTCGCCGTCCAGCACGACGACACCGCCGCGGAGGTCGCCGCCGCGATCAACGCCGCAGAGGACCGCATCCGCGCCGCGGTCCCGATCGCCCGCGTTATCTACCTCGAACCGGACATCTTCAGCGAGTCGGCGGCAGCCGAGGGCACCAACCCCGGAAAGTCACCCGGCGCCCACTGACCCTCGCTCTCGTACGTAGGTACGTACGTCGATGGGGCCCCGCACCTTGCTGGTGCGGGGCCCCATCTCGGTACTGGGGAGGGGCCTACTGGACCTCCCGCAGCACGTCAAGGATCGCGACGTCATCCGGCGCCGCCACCAGCCGCTCCCGGAAGCCCGTGTCCATCAGCTTCCGCGACAGCAGCGCGAGGATCCGCAGATGCTCGTCCCCGGCGGCCGCCTCCGGCACGGAGATCATGAAGATCAGCTTGGCCTTCGTACCGTCGAGCGACCCCCACTCGACGCCCTCCGCAGACCGGGCGAACCCCACGACGGGCGCGTCCACGGCATCGGTCTTGGCATGCGGAATGGCGATTTCCTCGCCGAGCCCGGTGGTCCCCTGCTCCTCGCGCCGTAGCGCGGTCCGCACCAGCTCCTCCACGTCGTTGACCCGGCCCGTGGCGGCGAGGAGCGCGGCCATCTCCCGGATCGCCGCGTCCTTGTCGCGAGCGGCCAACTGGACCTTCACGGTCCGCTCGGTGAGATAGCCGGAGAGGACTTCGGTGGCGTCGGCCGACGAAGCGGAAGCCGGAGCCGGAGCCGAAGCGGAAGCGGGAGCCGCAGGCTGAGCCGAAGCGGAAGCCGAAGCCGCAGCCGGAGCGGAAGCCGGGGTCGAAGCCGGAGCCGGAGCGGAAGCCGGGGCCGAAGCCGAACTCGAAGCCGAAGCGGAAGCCGGAGCCGAAGCGGAAGCCGAAGCCGCAGCGGAAGCCGAATCCGAAGCCGAACTCGAAGCCGGAGCCGGAGCGGGAGCCGCAGGCTGAGCCGACGGC
>NZ_WMBF01000019.1:0-34535 GCF_019400875.1 Streptomyces anatolicus
GCCCTGGGAGGTGTGAGGGGGCACGGGGAAGGCCCGCGCCCCTCGGGGGCGGCTCCTGAGGCCGTGGGTGATCGCCGTAAGCTCTGAAGGGTGAGTCTGCGCCTGAGCACCGTGATCCTTCCTGTCCGCCGCTGGCACGAAGGCGGCCGCGACCAGTGGCTGCGCGCCGAGGAGCTGGGCTTCCACACCGCGTACACCTATGACCACCTCGCCTGGCGCTCCTTCCGCGACGGCCCGTGGTTCGGCGCGGTGCCGACGCTGACGGCCGCCGCGGCCGCCACCGAGCGGGTGCGCCTGGGCACGCTCGTGACGTCGCCCAACTTCCGCCACCCCGTGACGCTCGCCAAGGAACTCATCTCGCTCGACGACATCTCCGGCGGACGCCTCACGCTCGGCATCGGCGCCGGCGGCAACGGCTTCGACGCCACGACGCTGCTCGGTGCGGACCAGGAACCCTGGACCCCGCGCGAGCGCGCCGACCGGCTGGGCGAATTCGTCCCGCTGCTCGACCGGCTGCTGACCGAGGACTCGGTGACGCACGAGGGGGCCTTCTACTCGGCGAGCGAGGCGCGCAACATCCCGGGGTGCGTACAGCGGCCGAGGCTCCCCTTCGCGGTCGCCGCGACCGGCCCGCGCGGTCTGCGGCTCGCGGCCCGGCACGGGCAGGCGTGGGTGACCACGGGCGACCCGAAGCTCTTCGAGAACGGCACCCCCGAGGAGTCCCGCGAGGCGCTGCGGGGGCAGATCGAGAAGCTCGGCAAGGCCTGCGCCGACGTCGGCCGGGACGTGAGCGAGCTGGACAAGATCCTGCTGACCGGCTTCACCCCGGACCGCAACCGGCCCCTGGCGTCCCTCGACGCCTTCGTGGACTTCGCCGGGCGCCACGCCGAACTGGGCTTCACCGAGATCGTCGTCCACGCCCCGATCCCGGACTCGGTCTTCGCCACCGACCAGGGCGTCTTCGAACAGATCGCGACCGAGGCGCTCTCCCAGCTGAGCTGACCGCCCGGCGCGAACCCCTTTCAGCGAGCCCCTTTCAGCGAGCCCCTGCGTGGGTCAGCGTGGGCCGGGAAAGCGCAGATAACCGGGCGGGACCGCGGCCGTGAGCCAGACGCCGTTGGCGCTGACCTGGAAGACGTGGCCGTCGTGGTGCATCGCGCCCGCGTCGACCGCCAGGACGACGGGCCGCCCCCGGCGGGCGCCGACGCGCGTCGCGGTCTCGCGGTCGGGCGAGAGATGCACGGCATGCCGGTTCATGGGGCGCAGCCCCTCGGCGCGGATCGCGGCCAGATGGGCGGCCACGGTGCCGTGGTAGAGGTGCGCGGGCGGGGACGCCGGGGGCAGGCCGAGGTCGACGTCCACGGAGTGGCCCTGGCTGGCGCGGATCCGGCCGCCCTCGACGGCGAAGCGCCGCTTGTCGTTGACGGCGACCACGTGGTCCAGCTCGGCCCGGGTGAAGGGAAAGCGGTGCGCGGCGGCAGCGGCGAGGAGCGCGTCGATCTCCACCCAGCCGCTCTCGTCGAGGGTGAGACCGATCCGGTCGGGTTGATGCCGCAGGTGCTTCGAGAGGTACTTGGACACCTTCACGGTGCGCTGCTCATCGGGTCTTTCTCTCATCCTTTCAGCGTCCCGGCGATCCGTTCTCCGCGCACTTGATTTTCGTCCACCGACTTTTCATCCAGGAATTGAGGCCCACAGGTTTGATCCACAACCAAGTCGAGTTATCCACAGGCTAGTTGGCAATTCTGTGGACAACTCTCAGGACTCAAGCGGACTTTGATCAACCATGCCCGCATTGCGATGACTTGTCGCCAACGCATCCAATGTCCGTGCCTGCACCTCCCGTTCAGCGGCTGCCGCGATGAACGCCGCAGTGCCCGAATCGCCAACCAGCGCCTGCACGGAGCGCATTGTGGACGCCGGTATGGCGACGCTCTGCGTCTCCTCCGCATGCTGCCGTGCCTGCTCGGGGTCGAGGTGCTGACGCAGATGCCGCGTCGCGAACAGCCGCATGGCGCGCGCCAGTTCCGCGTCCACTGACTGCTGGGCGAGCGGCCGGAGTCTGCGTACGAGAGCGGCGGCCTCGGCGGCATCCGCCTCCGTCGGCGGATGATTCCCCAGATAGCGACCGAAGACATGCTCCGTGGTGAACTCCAGGAAACGCGCGGCAATATGCTCGACCTGCCCCCTCAACTCCCGCAAATGCCCTGATATCGCGGAAAGCGGCACCCCCGCCGCATGCAACTCCACCGCCACAGCCAGCTCTTGAGGGCTCGGTACCAGGAACTCGTCCTCGCTCCCCGGCACCGGCTCCAGCACCCCGAGCGCGAGCGCGTCCGCCACCGCCGCCTCGTCCTGCACGCCCCCGAACGCCGCGTCCAGCTCCGCCCGGGAGATCCGGTCGGCCTTCTCGTCCGTCCAGGGGCCGTCGACCTCCGCGGCGAGGCCGAGCACCCCGCCGAGGCCCCGCCCGGTGTCCCAGGCCTCCAGGAGCTCCTTGATGGAGGCCAGGGTGTACCCACGGTCGAGCAGGTCGGCGATCTGCCGCAGCCGCGCCAGATGCGCTTCCCCGTACACATTGGACCGGCCGCGCCGCTCCGGTCGGGGGAGCAGCCCGCGGTCCTGATAGGCGCGGATCGTGCGCACCGTCGCGCCGCTGTGGTGCGCCAGGTCCTCGATGCGGTACTCCACGCTGACCGTCCTCCGTGTCGCCTCGTGCCGGGCGGTGCTCGCCTGGGCTTCCGGCCCCCTGGGCCCCCTCGTACTAGCCGAGGGCGGCCCGCCCCACCGCGCCCGCCGCGGCCCGTGCGCCGGGCGACCGCGCCAGGTACTCGACGGCCTTGCGCAGCGAGCCCTCCTGCGAGGGATGGTACGACCGCCGCAGATAGCGGGGTACTGCCGTGCCGATCTCACGCCAGGTGGGCAGCAGGCCCTTGGCGACCGCCCTGTTGTGCTCGGACAGGGAGTACCGGAAACGGCCCGCCAGCTGGGGGTCGTGGCGGATCAGATAGGCCGTGCCCCACATCCACAGGTACAGCATCACGGGGGCCGTGACCGTCATGCCGGCGACGCGGCGGGCGTACCGGGGCAGGCCCTTGCCGCCGCAGTGCTGGTACATGTCGAAGGCGACCGCGCGGTGCTCGACCTCCTCGGCGCCGTGCCAGCGCAGCAGATCGAGCATCACCTCGTCGGAACCGGCGCGGTCGAGACCGTCGGCGTGCAGCACCCAGTCCCCGAGGACCGCAGTGAACTGCTCTATCGCGGCGACTATCGCAAGGCGGAAGCGCAGCCACTCCTGGGTCGGCACGGGGGCGCCCCACGGCGGCCTCTCACCGAGAAGTTTCTCGAAGAGGAAGTCGACGTACCTGGTGAACGCGGCGGTGTCGAGCCGCTGCGCCGCCAGGTGGTCGAGCACGTGCGCGTGCTGCACGCTGTGCGTGGCCTCCTGGCCCATGAACCCCTTGACGTCCGCGCGCAGCACCGGATCGGTGATGAGCGGCAGGCCCTCTTTGAAGACCTTCACGAACCATCGCTCGCCCGCGGGGAGCAGTAGATGCAGGACGTTGATGACGTGGGTGGCGGTCGGCTCGTCCGGTATCCAGTGCAGTGGTGTCCCGTCCCAGTCGAACGAGACCCGGCGCGGGACGATCGCGTAATGCCCGTCGGCGGCAAGGGGCTCTTCGGCGCCCGTGCCGGGGCTCTTCTGCTCGCTCACAGCGGCGGCTCCAATCGGGCTATCGCGCGCAGCGCCCTCGGCATGAACCGGGACATGAGGTGGGCGCCGCGGGCCTCGGGGGTGACGGGGACGAGCGCCTCGTTCCTGACGACGGCGCGCAGCACAGCGTCGGCGACCTTCTCCGGCGGGTAGTTGCGCAGGCCGTAGAGCCGGGCGGTGCGCTTCTGGCGGCGCTGCTCCTCGGCGGTGTCGACCCCGACGAAACGGGAGGTCGACGTGATGTTCGTGTTCACGAAGCCCGGGCAGATCGCGGAGACCCCGATGCCCTGGCCCGCCAGCTCGGCGCGCAGACACTCGCTGAGCATCAGGACCGCCGCCTTGGAGGTGCTGTAGGCGGGCAGCGCCTTGGAGGGCTGATACGCCGCCGCCGACGCGGTGTTGACGATGTGGCCGCCCTGGCCGCGCTCGGCCATCTGCCTGCCGAAGAGCCGGCAGCCGTGGATGACGCCCCACAGATTGACGTCGAGGACCTTCTTCCAGTCCTCGGCGCTGGTGTCGAGGAAGGAGCCGGAGAGGCCTATGCCCGCGTTGTTCACCAGGACGTCCACGACGCCGAACTCCCTGGCGACCTTCTCGGCAAGCTTCTCCATGGCCTGCTCGTCGGCGACGTCGACGGTCTCGCCCCAGGCCTCGGGGGCACCGATCAGACGGGACAGCTCCGCTGTGCGCGCCGCGCTCTCCGCGTCCCGGTCGACGGCCACCACGCGCGCTCCCGCCTCGGCGAACGCGAAGGCGGTGGCCCGCCCGATGCCGCTGCCCGCGCCGGTGACCAGGACGAGCTGGCCGCCGAACCGGTCGGCGTACTTCCCTGTGGCCATCGTGTCCCTGGCGGGCATGCCGTGCTCGTTGGCCGTCACGAACTCGCCGATCCACGCGGCCAGCTGGTCGGGCTGGGTGCGCGGCACCCAGTGCTTGGCCGGCAGGGTGCGGCGGACCAGGCCGGGCGCCCACTGCTCCAGATCGTCATAGAGCCGCTCGGACAGGAAGGCGTCCCCGGAGGGCGTGATGAGCTGCACGGGCGCGTGGGCGTACGCGTCGGCGCGGGGCCTGCGCAGCCTCGCCCGGATGTTGTCGCGGTAGAGCCAGGCTCCGTGCGCGGCGTCCTGGGGCAGCGACGGCGTCGGATAGTCGCCCGCGGGGACCTTCTCCACGCGCTGGAGGATCCTCGGCCACCGCTTGCCGAGCGGGCCGCGCCAGGCAAGCTCGGGCAGGACCGGCGTATGCAGCAGGTACACGTACCAGGACTTGGCGCCCTGGCCGAGGAGTTGGCCGACCCTGCGGGGCGTGGGCCGGGAGACGCGCTTCTTGATCCAGTGCCCGAAGTGGTCGAGCGAGGGCCCCGACATCGAGGTGAAGGACGCGATCCGCCCCTCGGTCCGCTTCACCGTGACGAACTCCCAGGACTGCACCGAGCCCCAGTCGTGCCCCACCACGTGCACCGGCTCGTCCGGGCTCACCGCGTCGACGACCGCCAGGAAGTCGTCGGTCAGCTTCTCCAGGGTGAAGCCGCCCCGCAGCGGCTGGGGAGCCGTCGACCTGCCGTGCCCGCGCACGTCGTACAGCACGACGTGGAAGCGGTCCGCGAGGCGCTCGGCGACCTCGGTCCACACCTCCTTGGAGTCGGGGTAGCCGTGCACGAGCAGGACCGTGGGCCGCTCGGGGTCGCCCAGCTCGGCGACGCACAGCTCCACACCGCCCGTGCGCACCCAGCGCTCGCGGGCGTCCTTCATCCTCCCGGCGCCCCCCTCGGCCCCGGTGCCTTTCTCGCTGCCCGCTCCGGTCGTCATGCGGCGGCCCTCTCCTCAGCCCAGCGCCGCACATGCGGCAGGTCGTCGTCCAGCCAGAACGCGCTCTGTTCGGGGTCCTTGGAGTCGGTGACGACCAGGATCTCCTCGAACTTCGCGCCCGTACCCCTGAATCCGAGGTGCGGCTCGACCGCCCAGAGCCCCTTCTGGGGCGGGTGGTCGGAGAACTTGTAGGGGGACCACAGCGGTGACCAGCCGTCCCGGTGGCCATGGAGCGCGTCGCTCGCCAGGCCCTTGAGCGCCTGCGTGCCGAACCCGAACACGTGCGGCGACAGGCGGCGCTCCTTGACCCGGCCGACCTTGTGCGCGATGACGCCGAAGGGATACGCGCGATGGCGGTTGGCATACCCCTGGCGGACCATGAGGCGGTCCACGTCCTCGTAGATCTCGCGCAGCGGTCGGCGCTCGCGGACCTCGCGCAGGATCAGCTCGCGGTGGGCCTCCAGGTCGGCGAGGAGCTTGTCGTGCACGGGATTGAGGCCCAGGCAGCCCGAGTAGCCGATGTCGGCCGTGAAGCCCTTGAACACCGGGGCCATGTCGAGGATGAAGGGCATCCCCGGCTCCAGCTCGCGGCGGGTGGGGAAGAACTGCAGCGGTACGCGGAAGCCGGCGAACGCCGTGCGGTCGCCGAACCAGGCGAAGGGCAGATGGAACCAGTCCCGCACGCCCCGCTCCCGCAGCCACTCCCGCTGCATCCGAGCGGCCTCGCGCTCCGTCACACCCGGCTTGAGCTGAGCCGCGACCGCCTCCGCGCACTCATACGCGAGCCTCTGCACTTCCCTGAACCCCCGCAGTTCCGCGGGGAGTTCGCCTGCAACTGCTGAGGTCATGCCACCGTCCGTCCCGAGTCCGGTCCATCCCGTGTCCGGCCCGTCGCCGTACGCGCTCAATAACAGCGCGAACGTGACACGAGGAAAACTTGACACTGACGAATGTGACAATGCTTGACGGCTGCGTCAATAGTTCTGCGCGACCCCTCGGGACAGGTCCGGGAGATCCCCCAGGGGAAGACTTCCGGACGACCCCTACGGGCCCGTAATACTCCAGAGTGAGTCCAGGGCAAGCCCATGGTCTGACGACTCCTGTGGCCTGCGCCACTACCGTCGAAACGTGACTGTGATCGCGACCGAAAGCCTGAGCAAGCGGTTCCCGAGGGTGACCGCGCTTGACCGGCTCTCCATGGATATCGGGCCCGGGGTGACCGGACTCGTCGGGGCCAATGGAGCCGGCAAGTCCACACTGATCAAGATCCTGCTGGGTCTCTCCCCCGCCACGGAGGGCCGCGCCGCCGTGCTCGGCCTCGACGTCGCCACCAGCGGCGGCCAGATCCGCGAACGCGTGGGGTACATGCCCGAGCACGACTGCCTGCCGCCGGACGTCTCGGCCACCGAGTTCGTCGTCCACATGGCGCGCATGTCCGGACTCCCGCCCACCGCGGCCCGCGAGCGCACCGCCGACACCCTGCGCCACGTCGGGCTCTACGAGGAGCGGTACCGCCCCATCGGCGGCTATTCGACGGGCATGAAGCAGCGCGTCAAGCTCGCCCAGGCCCTCGTCCACGACCCCCAGCTGGTCTTCCTCGACGAGCCGACGAACGGCCTCGACCCCGTCGGACGCGACGAGATGCTGGGCCTGATCCGCCGCGTCCACACCGACTTCGGCATCTCGGTCCTCGTCACCTCGCACCTCCTGGGCGAGCTGGAGCGCACCTGCGACCACGTGGTCGTCATCGACGGCGGCAAGCTGCTGCGGTCCAGCTCCACCACCGACTTCACCCAGACCACCACGACCCTGGCCGTCGAGGTCACCGACACCGACGAACACCCCGACGGCACGCGCGTGCTGCGCGACGCGCTGAGCGGGCGCGGCATCGACACGCGGGCCGGCGGCGAACTGCCCGGCGCGGGCCACACGATCCTGCTCACCGCGGAGGGCGAGGAGACGTACGACCTCGTACGCGACCTCGTCGCCGACCTCGGCCTGGGCCTGGTCAGGATGGAGCAGCGCAGGCACCACATCGCGGAGGTCTTCACGGACGAGCCGCGGCAGGAGTCCGCCCCGGGGCCCGCGGCCGCCGCCCTTCCCGACCGGGAGCCCCGGCCCGCGGCCGCCACCGCACAGCAGACAGGAGGCGGACGCGATGAGCGCTGAGTCCACCCAGATCCACAACATCGGCTACCGGAACTACGACGGCCCGCGCCTCGGCCGTGCCTACGCCCGCCGCTCGCTCTTCTCCCAGAGCCTGCGCGGCGCGTACGGACTCGGGCGCTCCGCCAAGTCCAAGGTCCTGCCGATGATCCTCTTCGCGGTGATGTGCGTGCCCGCCGCGATCATGGTGGCGGTCGCCGTGACCACGAAGGCCAAGGACCTCCCGGTCGACTACACGCGCTACGCGATCTTCCTGCAAGCCGTCATCAGCCTCTTCCTCGCCGCCCAGGCCCCCCAGACCGTCTCGCGCGACCTGCGCTTCAAGACCGTGCCGCTCTACTTCTCACGGCCCATCGAGCGCGGTGACTACGTCCTGGCGAAGTTCGCCGCGATGTCCTCCGCCCTCTTCGTCCTCACGGCCGCGCCCCTACTGGTGCTCTACGTAGGAGCCCTGCTCGCCAAGCTCGACTTCGCGGACCAGACGGCGGGCTTCGCCCAGGGCCTGGTCTCCGTGGCCCTGCTCTCCCTCCTCTTCTCCGGCATCGCCCTGGTGATCTCGGCGGTCACGCCCCGCCGCGGCTTCGGCATCGCCGCCGTCATCGCCGTCATGACCATCACCTATGGCGCGGTCTCCACGGTCCAGGCGATCGCCTACGAACAGGGCAGCACCGGAGCCATCGCCTGGCTCGGCCTCTTCTCGCCGATCACGCTCATCGACGGCGTGCAGAGCGCGTTCCTCGGCGCGACCTCCGCCTTCCCCGGAGGGGAAGGCCCCTCGTCCGGCGTCGGTGTCGTCTACGTACTCGTCGTCCTCGGCCTCATCGCGGGCTGCTACGGCGCGATGATGCGCCGCTACCGGAAGGTCGGCCTCTGATGAGCACGATCACCATCGACCACACGTCCCGCTGGTTCGGCAACGTGGTCGCCGTCAACGACATCACCATGACCATCGGCCCGGGAGTCACGGGGCTCCTCGGTCCGAACGGCGCGGGCAAGTCCACGCTCATCAACATGATGGGTGGTTTCCTCGCCCCCTCCACGGGCAGCGTCACGCTCGACAGCAAGCCGATCTGGCGCAACGAACAGATCTACAAGGACATCGGCATCGTCCCCGAGCGCGAGGCGATGTACGACTTCCTCACCGGCCGCGAATTCGTCGTCGCCAACGCCGAGTTGCACGGCCTCGACGAGCGGGCCGCCAAGAAGGCGCTCGCCACGGTCGAGATGGAGTACGCGCAGGACCGGAAGATCTCCACCTACAGCAAGGGTATGCGCCAGCGCGTCAAGATGGCGTCCGCCCTGGTCCACGACCCGTCCGTGCTGCTGCTCGACGAGCCCTTCAACGGCATGGACCCGCGTCAGCGCATGCAGCTGATGGACCTCCTGCGGACCATGGGCGCCCAGGGCCGCACGGTCCTGTTCTCCTCCCACATCCTCGAAGAGGTCGAACAACTGGCCTCCCACATCGAGGTGATCGTCGCCGGGCGGCACGCGGCGAGCGGTGACTTCCGCAAGATCCGCCGCCTGATGACCGACCGGCCCCACCGCTATCTGATCCGCTCCAGCGACGACCGCGCCCTGGCCGCCGCGCTGATCGCCGACCCGTCGACGGCTGGCATCGAAGTCGACCTCAAGGAGGGCGCGTTGCGCGTGCAGGCGGTCGACTTCGGCCGGTTCACCACGCTGCTGCCCCGCGTCGCGCGTGAGCACGGCATCCGGCTGCTGACGGTCTCGCCCTCGGACGAGTCCCTCGAGTCGGTCTTCTCCTACCTCGTCGCGGCCTGAAAGGGAGCCATCATGTACGACCCCACAGTCGCCCGGCTCACCTACCGGGCCCTGCTCGGCCGCCGCCGAGCGCTCATCCTCTTCGCCCTGCCCGTCCTGCTGATCGTCATCGCCGCGGCGGTACGCGGCTTCAGCGGCGCCGACGATCAAGTGGCCGTCGACGTCCTCGGCGGCTTCGCGCTCGCCACGATGGTGCCGATCATCGGCGTCATCGCGGGCACGGGCGCCATCGGCCCGGAGATCGACGACGGCTCGGTCGTCTATCTGCTCTCCAAGCCGGTCAAGCGGCCCACGATCATCTTCACCAAGCTGATCGTCGCCATCGCCGTCACCATGGCCTTCTCCGCGATCCCCACCTTCATCGCGGGGATGATCCTGAACGGCAACGGCCAGCAGATCGCCATCGCGTACACGATCGCGGCCCTGGTCGCCTCCATCACGTACGCCGCGATCTTCCTGCTCCTCGGCACGGTCACCCGGCACGCCGTGGTCTTCGGGCTCGTCTACGCCCTGGTGTGGGAAGCCCTCTTCGGCTCGCTCGTCGCGGGGGCGCGCACGCTCAGCGTCCAGCAGTGGTCGCTCGCCGTGGCCCAGAAGGTCGGCGACGGCGACCTGATCACCTCGGACGTCGGCCTGCCGACGGCGACGATCCTGCTGGTCGCCGTCACGGTGCTCACCACTTGGTACGCGGGCCAGAAGCTCCGCTCCCTGAAGCTGGCCGGGGAGGAGTAGGGCCCCGGGGAGAGCAGGGGGGCCGCTCAGCCCCCCAACCGCTCAGCCCAGCAACCGCTCAGCCCAGCAACCGCTCGAGGACCACCGCGATGCCGTCCGCCTCGTTCGACGTCGTCACCTCGTCCGCGACCGCCTTCAGTTCCGCGTGCGCGTTGGCCATGGCCACGCCGTGTGCCGCCCAGCCGAACATCGGGATGTCGTTCGGCATGTCGCCGAAGGCGATGGTGTCCACGGCCTTCGCGCCCAGGCGGCGGGCGGCCAGGGAGAGGCCGGTGGCCTTGGAGAGGCCGAGCGGAAGCAGCTCGACGACGCCCTCGCCGGCCATGGTCACGCCGACCAGATCGCCCGCCACCCGGCGCGCCACATCCGTCAGGGCGTCGTCCCCGAGGCCGGGGTGCTGGATGTACACCTTGTTCAGCGGGGCGGCCCACAGGTCGGACACGTCCGTGAACGCGACGGTCGGCAGCGGCCCGTCCTGGACCGCGTACCCGGGACCGACCAGGATCTCGCCGTCGAGCCCGTCACGGCTCGCGGCCAGCGCGAGCGGGCCGATCTCCGCCTCGATCTTCGCCAGCGCGAGCCCAGCGAGCTGCCGGTCGAGCGTCACCGAGGTGAGCAGCCGGTGCTCCCCCGCGTGGTAGACCTGCGCGCCCTGTCCGCAGACCGCCAGGCCGTCGTAGCCGAGGTCGTCGAGGATGTGCCGCGTCCAGGGCACGGCTCGGCCGGTGACGATGATGTGCGCGGCGCCCGCCGCGGTGGCGGCGGTGAGCGCGTCGCGCGTACGCACCGAGACCGTGTCGTCGGGGCGCAGCAGCGTCCCGTCGAGGTCGGTCGCGACCAGCTTGTACGGGAAGGACGGCGTGACCGGAGCTGGGTGGCTCACTTGGCGACGGGCTCCAGGATCTCTCGGCCCCCGAGGTAGGGACGGAGCACCTCGGGCACCCACACGGAGCCGTCGGCCTGCTGGTGGTTCTCCAGGAGCGCGACGATCGTGCGCGGGACGGCGCACAGCGTGCCGTTCAGCGTCGCGAGCGGCTGCAGGACCTTCTTGCCGTCGCGGCTGTCCCGCATGCGGATCGACAGGCGGCGGGCCTGGAAGCCGTCGCAGTTCGAGGCGGAGGTCAGCTCGCGGTACTTGCCCTGGGTGGGGATCCACGCCTCGCAGTCGAACTTGCGCGAGGCCGAGGCACCGAGGTCACCGGTGGCCACGTCGATCACCTGGAAGGGCAGGCCGAGGCCGGTCAGCCACTGCTTCTCCCACTCCAGGAGGCGCTTGTGCTCGTTCTCCGCGTCGGCCGGGTCGACGTACGAGAACATCTCGACCTTGTCGAACTGGTGGACGCGGAAGATGCCTCGGGTGTCCTTGCCGTACGTGCCGGCCTCGCGGCGGAAGCAGGGCGAGAAGCCCGCGTACCGCAGGGGCAGCTTGTCGGCGTCGATGATCTCGTCCATGTGGTAACCGGCGAGCGCGACCTCGGAGGTGCCGACCAGGTAGTAGTCGTCCTTCTCCAGGTGGTACACGTTCTCCGCGGCCTGGCCGAGGAAGCCGGTGCCCTCCATGGCGCGGGGGCGGACCAGGGCGGGCGTCAGCATCGGGATGAACCCGGCCTCCGTCGCCTGCGCGATCGCCGCGTTCACCAGGGCCAGTTCGAGGAGCGCGCCGACACCGGTCAGGTAGTAGAAGCGCGATCCGGAGACCTTCGCGCCGCGCTCGACGTCGATGGCGCCGAGCAGTTCGCCCAGCTCCAGGTGGTCCTTGGGCTCGAAGCCCTCGGCCGCGAAGTCGCGCGGGGTGCCGATGGTGTCGAGGACGACGAAGTCCTCCTCACCGCCGACCGGGACGTCCGGGTGGACGATGTTGCCCAGCTGCTGGAGGAGGCGCTTGGTCTCGTCGTCGGCCTCGTCCTGCGCGGCGTCGGCGGCCTTGACGGCGGCGGAGAGCTCGCCCGCCTTCTTCAGGAGGTCCTGCTTCTCCTCGGGCGAGGCCTTCGGGATCAGCTTGCCGAGCGCCTTCTGCTCGGAGCGCAGCTCGTCGAAGCGGACGCCGGACGACCTGCGCCGCTCGTCGGCGGAGAGCAGGGCGTCGACGAGCGCGACGTCCTCTCCACGGGCGCGCTGGGAGGCGCGAACACGGTCGGGGTCCTCACGGAGCAGGCGAAGGTCAATCACCCCTCAAGGCTACCGTCGAGCGGTTGCGCCCCACGACTCGTATTCCATTGTGTACGTTATGCCCGATTTGCCGGACTGAATTCGGGGCGGTCGGAACGGAGTCGGGACAGAGATCGAAAACGGCCCGCCCGGCCGGAAAAACCCGTTCACGTTCAGGGTGACGCCCGGTCAATAAAAGGGGCGCCTTCCCCGAAATGGGGCAGACCGCGCTCGCCGCCTTGACCCGAACTCCTTGCGGGGGCCCGGACTTGAGGCCTCCGTCCCGCTCGGTTGTCCACAGGAATGGTCACTTCCGAAAAGTTATCCACAGGGTGTGCGAAAGATCTGTGGACACCGGAAGGTGTCGTTCCGAAAGCCGCGGAACCGGCGAAGGATTCCCTTCCCAAACCGGGCTGCCACCCACTTTCGAGTGGAAATGGTTCGCTCCAAAGAGTTGATCAATGGAAAAGAGTGGACGAGGGGTGACGCGCGGGACTGTGGACGGAGTTGAGGGCTGTGCGCCGATTTGTCGACCATGTCGCGCTTTGTTGTCGACTTGTCCCCAGGTCGAGATGCGACCCTGTGGATAACTTCTGTGGACAACGTAAATCTGCAGGTAGGAATGGCGCCCGGCGGGTTTCCCCGGGCGCCTGACAGCCACCAGTGGCTAGAAACGGCCGTCCTGGCAGCGCGCGAGCCAGTCCGACGCCGCCGCGAACTCCCCGTCGGATGTGCCGGGCCGCAGCGACCGCACATCCGCGAGCTCCACCCCGGCGCGCGGGTACGAACCGAGGAAGCGCACCTGCGGGCAGATCCGCTTGAGCCCCATCAGAGCCTCGCCGACGCGCCGGTCCGTGATGTGGCCCTCGGCGTCGATCGAGAAGCAGTAGTTGCCGATGCCCTGACCGGTCGGGCGCGATTCGATCCGCATGAGGTTGACGCCGCGCACGGCGAACTCCTGGAGCAGTTCGAGCAGGGCGCCAGGGTGGTCGTCGCCCAGCCAGATGACGACGGAGGTCTTGTCGGCGCCGGTCGGCGCGGCCGGGCGGGCCGGGCGGCCGACCAGGACGAAGCGGGTCGCGGCGTTCGCCGCGTCGTGGATCTCGCTGACCAGCGGTTCGAGGCCGTACGTGGACGCCGCGAACTCGCCCGCGAAGGCGGCGTCGAAGCGGCCCTCCTGGACCAGGCGGGCGCCGTCGGCGTTCGAGGCCGCGGACTCCCACAGGGCGTCCGGGAGGTGGGCGGCCAGCCAGTTGCGCACCTGGGGCTGGGCCACGGGGTGGCCGGTCACCGTCTTGATGTCCGTCAGCTGCGTGCCGGGGCGCACGAGCAGCGCGAAGGTGATCGGCAGGACGACCTCGCGGTAGATCATCAGCGGCTCGCCCTTGGCGAGTTCGTCGACGGTGGTGGTCACACCGCCCTCGACCGAGTTCTCGATCGGCACGAGCGCCGCCGCCGCCTGGCCGCCCCGGACCGCGTCCAGCGTGGCGGGCACGGACACCATCGGGACCAGTTCCCGGGCGGCGGCCTCGGGCAGCGTGCGGAGAGCGGCCTCGGTGAAGGTGCCTTCGGGGCCGAGATAGGTGTAGCGCGTCGCCGACATACCGTCACCCTAATGGGGCCGAGGTGGCCTGGCGGCCGCGTCTCACAGAGCGGCACCCGCCTCTCACGCCCCACGGGGCCCGGTGGACTACGCCCCACCGGTCCCGGCGGTCTACGCCCCATGCGGCCGGGAGACTAAGCCTCCAGCAGCCGCTGCCCCACGTACTCGCCCTTCGCCGCCCCGCCCGGCACCGCGAAGAGCCCGCTCGCCTCGTGGCGGATGAACTCCGAGAGGGCGTCACCCCGGTCGAGCTTGCGCTGCACCGGCACGAAGCCGCGCATCGGGTCCGCCTGCCAGCAGACGAAGAGCAGCCCCGCGTCCGGCTCGCCGTGCGCGTCGAAGCCGTCGTGGTACGAGAACGGCCTGCGCAGCATCGCGGCACCGCCGTTCTGGTCGGGCCGGGTGATGCGGGCGTGCGCGTTGAGCGGGATGACGACCTTGCCGTCGGCCCCCGTCTTCTCCAGCTCCGGTTCGGTCGTCTCCGTGCCGCCCGTCAGCGGCGAGCCGTCCGACTTGTGCCGCCCGATCACCGCCTCCTGCGCCTTGAGGCCAAGCTTCTCCCAGTCGTCGAGGAGCATCCGGATACGGCGTACGACGGCGTAGGAACCGCCCGCCATCCACGCCGGGTCGCCGTCGGCGGGCACGAAGATCCGCTCGTCGAAGTCCTTGTCCGACGGCTTCGGGTTGTTCGTGCCGTCGACCTGGCCCATCAGATTGCGGGCCGTCATGGGGTGCGCGGTGGCACCCGGCGAACGGTTGAAGCCGTTCATCTGCCAGCGCACGCGCGCCGCACCTGCCGCCTCCTTCTGGAGCGCGCGCAGGGCGTGGAAGGCGACGAGCGGGTCGTTCGCGCCGATCTGCACCCACAGATCGCCGTTGCTGCGCGCCTTGTCCAGGTGGTCGGAGGAGAAGTCCGGCAGCGGTTCAAGCGCGGCCGGGCGCTGCTTCTCCAGGCCCGTGCGGGAGAAGAAGGAGGCGCCGAAGCCGAAGGTGACGGAGAGCGAGGAGGGGCCGGAGTCCCGGGCGACCGCCGTGTCGTCGCCGCCGGTCGGCTCGCCCGCCATCAGCCGCTCGGCCGTCGCCGACCAGCGGCGCAGCAGGGCCGCCGCTTCCTTGCGGCCCGCGCCCGCCGTCAGGTCGAAGGCGATCAGATGGCCGCGGGACTGCATGGGCGTGGTGATGCCCGGCTGATGTTTCCCGTGAAACATCACCTCGCCCGTGCCGAGAGACGCCAGGGCGTCCTTCCCCGAGCCGGTGCCTGACGCGCCGGACGGGTCGGACGCGCCGGACGAGGGCGCGGCGGCGTACCCTACCGCGCCGCCCGCCGCGCCCAGCGCCAGGCCGGTCGCACCGGCGGTGCCGAGCAGCCGCCGCCTGGAAATCCCGTGGTCCGTCATGCTCGTTCAGCCGATCTGCGCGTTCTTCTTCACGGTCACTTGGTCGATGTCGGAGGTCCGCACCGTCACCGCGATCTTCCACTTTCCGGCCATCGGGACCTGCACCCCGCTCGCGGTCCAGTGTCCGGTGGCGATGTGGTCCGGGGCGACGGGCAGCGGGCCGACGTCCTTCGCCTTGAGGGTGAGGGAGACCTTCACCTCCGGCACGTCGAAGGCGCTGCCGTTGGGCCGCTTCACATAGACGTGCAGGTCGTTGCTGCCGGTGCGCCCGGGGTCCAGTTCGAGGCGCACGGTGCCCTTGCCGTCCTGGCCGCCCGTGTCGAAGGGCACCTTGAGGGCGAGCGGGCCCGAGCGCTGCGCGGCCGCCGCCGCCGAGCTGGCGTTGGCGGCCTCCTCCTCGGTGCGGCCCGGCTCGGTGGTCGTCAGGGCCGTCGTGACGGCGAGCAGCACGACGGCGATGCCCGCCTCGGTCAGCACCGAGCGGCGCAGCCCTGAGCGGGCGGGGTCGGCGTCGCGGACGCGCTTCTCGCGCGCGGTGGCCATGGCGGCCTGCTGACGCGCGAGCTGGGCGGAGCGCTCGGGGTCGTCGCCACCCCCGGAGGGCGCCGGCACGGTGACCGGCTTCTTCTCCGCGCGCTGTTCGACGCGTACGGCGGTGGTGGCCTCCTTCGGCGCCTCGTCCGCCCCGGAGGTGATGCGTCCGGTCCAGCGCCGCGAGAGGTAGGCGACGCCCACCAGGACGACGACAAGGCCGATCTTGACGAGGAGCAGCTGCCCGTACGACGTCCCGGTCAGCGCCGACCACGAGCCGACCTGGCGCCACGACTGGTAGAGGCCCGTCGCGGCCAGTACGACGACGCTCGCGAACGCCACCCGCGAGAAGCGCCGTACGGCCACCGCTTCTACTGAAGAGGTGCGGTAGAGCGCGACGACCAGTGCGGCGAGGCCGCCGAGCCAGGCGGCGACGGCCAGCAGGTGCAGCACGTCGACGGGCATCGCGATGCCCGCCTGGATCCCGGCCGAGGCGTGCTCGGCCATCGCCCAGGTCGCCGCGATGCCGAGGGCGACGACCGTGCCGCCGATGGCGAGCCCGAAGGTGAGGTCCTTCTTCTCCTTGGGGTCCTCGCGCTTGTCGTACGCCCCGAAGAGCACCGCGATGAACAGCGCGGCGGCGGCGAGCAGCAGCAGCCGGGAGACGAGGGCCGCGCCCGTCTTGGTGTTGAGCACGTCGCCGAGCTTGCCCATGTCGAAGGCGTCGGCGAGCTTCCCGGAGCCGGTGTAGGGGGCCCGCAGCAGGAGCAGGGCGAGTGTGGAGCCGGTGAGCGTGACCCAGCCGTACGTCACGAGCCGCTGCACGGGCCGCACGCCCGCGCCGCGCGGCCAGCAGCCGAGCACGAAGGCGCCACCGCCGACGACGAGGATGAAACCGGCGTAGGAGAGGTAGCGGGCGATGTCGTAGAGCACGCCGACGAGACCGCCGCCCGCCTCCTGGTCGGGGAGCACGGCCTTGGTGTCGGAGGGCGCGCCGATGGAGAAGGTGAAGGCACCGGCGATCGGGTGGCTGTCGGCGGAGACCACTTGGTAGGCGACGGTGAAGGTGCCGTCGGGCAGGTTCTCGCGGAGTTTCACGCCGTACGTGTTGGCGCCCAGGTCGGTGGTCTTGTTGGTGTCGGCGCGCTTGCCGGACGGGTCGAGCACCCGCACCGAGCCGTCCGACATGGCGACCTTCTCCGAGAAGGTGAGCTTCACCTGGGCCGGGGCCTTCTTGACCACCGCTCCCTGCCTCGGGTCGCTGCCGGTCAGCGCGGCGTGCGCGGAGGCCGGCGCGGTGCCCGCGAGGAAGGCGCCGGTCGCGGCGACGAGCACGAGGAGAAGCCGCCAGAGGCGGGGCGCGGTCCCCGAGCGGGGGGCGATGCCGGAGCGGGGAGCGATGGTCTGCATCAACGGTCCGTCCTCAGTGCGACGAGTGCGACATCTGCGGCGTGTGCGACATATGCGAGGCGTTCGAACTGTCGTGGCCCTCCTTGGGGCGGTACGTCGCCTCCTTGACCGGCACCTCGATGGTGATCGGATCCGATGTGCGGAAGTGCAGCGTCAGGGCGACTTTCTCGCCCTGCTTCGGCTTGCGCTTGAGCTTTTCGAACATCAGGTGGTTGCCGCCGCTCGCCAGTTCGAGCTTGCCGCCCGCGGGCACATCGAAGGACTTCTGCTCCTTCATCACGCCGCCCTTGGTGCTGTGCAGCGTGACGGCGCCCGCGATGTCGCTGGTGGCGGAGGTGAGCTTGTCGGCACTGCCCTTGTTGGTGAGCGTGAAGAAGCCCGCCGCCATGTCGTCCATGGTGGGCTCGGGGATGTAGGCCCCGCCGACCTTCAGCTCGGGCTTGCGCGGGGTCTCCTGGTCGCCGGGCCCCGAGCCGTCGCCGCAGCCCGCCAGGGTGAGGGCCGAGGCCAGCGCTATGGCCCCGCCCACGAGGGCGCGGCGGCGGGTGGTGGTGCGGGCGGTGGTGCGGTGGCTCACGGGTTCTCTCCCTTGATGAGCTTGGGGAGGTCCTTGGTGTAGTCGCTGGCGGTGGCGTCCTCGTCGTACAGGACGTATCCCGCGTCGTTCTTCGGCGAGAAGGCGATGACCTGGAGGCCGTGCATCGAGACGACCTTGCCGTTCTTGTCCTTCTTGGGCGGCTCGATGCTGATGCCGAGCTGGCGGGCCCCGGCCTGGATGGTCGCGAAGTCGCCGGTCAGGCCGACGAAGTCGGAGTCCACGCCCTTGAGCCACTTGCCGAGTTCGCCGGGGGTGTCGCGCTTGGGGTCGGTGGTGACCAGGACGACCTTGAGCTTGTCCTGGTCGGCCTTGGACAGCTCCTTCTTGGCGACCGCGATGTTGTTCATCGTCAGCGGGCAGACGTCGGGGCAGTGCGTGTAGCCGAAGTAGATCAGCGTCGGCTTGCCCTTGGTCTCCTTACGCAGGTCGTACTTCTTGCCGCGGGTGTCGGTCAGGACGAGATCCGGCTTCTTGAACGGCTTGTCGAGGACGGTCGCCGCCTTGCCCGAGTCCGTCTCCATGGAGACGTCGGCGACGGGCTTCTTCTTGTCGTCACCGCCGCCGCAGGCGGTCAGGGAGAGCGCGGCCACGGCCAGCAGGGCAGCGGCGGCGGCCCTCTTGCGCGTGCCCGTCGTGCTCTTCGCGTTCTTCATACTTTTCGTGCTCTTCGTGCGCATACGAAAATGTCCCAGATGTGAGGGGGCCGGGGCGCACCGGGGCGGCCGTTTCGCCGCCCCGGCGCACCCCGAAGGATGGCTCTGCCGACGGCTCAGCCGGTGACGCGACGCCGCGTGGCGGCCACGCCGAACGCGACGCCCGCGGCGCCCACGACGATGCCGACGATGCCGAGGACACGGGCGGTGGTGTCGCTGCTGTCCGAGGACTCCGCGGCGCTCTCGGACTTGGCGTCCGACTTGGCGTCCGACTTCGCGTCGCCGGAGGCGCCACCGCCGTGGTGGTCGTCGGAGGCGGCGGTCAGCTGGAGGGTGGGCGCCGGGTGCTCGGGCTCCTCCTGGCCCTTCTGCTGCGGCTCGATCCAGCGGACGACTTCCTTGTTGTCGTACGTCTGGATGGCCTTGAAGACGAGTTCGTCGGCGTCCTCGGGCAGCTGGCCCATGGAGACCGGGAACTTCTGGAAGTTGCCGGGCTGGATGCCCTTGCCGTCGGCGGTCCAGGTGACCTTGGTGACGGCCTCGTCGATCTTCTCGCCGTGGATCTCCAGCGGCTTGTCGAGCTTGGACTTGGTGACCTTCGCGGTCCAGCCGGGGACGGGCTGCGTCATCACGGAGGCGAGCGGGTGGTCACCGGGGAAGGAGACCTCGACCTTGTTGGTCGCGGCGTCGTCCATCTCGTTCGGCACCTTGAAGTTGACGGTCGCGTATCCGCCCTTGGCGGCCTCGCCCTCCGGCGAGACGCTCACGTGGGCGAACGCGGGTGCGGAGAGGACGAGGACGGCGGAGGCGGCGACGGTGCCGACGGCGGCGATACGGGACATCTTCATGAAGGAACACTCCACTTTTGGCAGGGGTGAGCAGTGAGCGGAGGCGCGGGTCGTCAGGTGCTGGTGCACGAAGCGGTACGCGTGGCGCGGTGCTCCGTACTCACCGCTCCGTACTTACTGCCGACTGCTTACTGCTGACTGCTCACTACTCAGTACGAGGGGGATGCGCGCGGCCTGCTTGGCGGGCACGCGCGCGTGCGTGCCGAGCGACCCCTCCGTACGGCTGGTGGAGTGCGTCGCGTCAGGCAGCGAGTTCGAGGCGGCGGACGCCGGCCGGCGGGCCGCGCCGGATCACCGCGTCCTCGAGCGCGAGCGTGCGCGGCTTCGGAGGCGCGAGCCGCGTGGTGCGCGGCAGCCGCGGCCCCGTTGTCTCGGGCGCCCCGGGCAGACCGGCTCGCAGGGCGCGTACGAGGGTGAGGGCCGAGCGCAGCGAACGTACAAGCGCCCCTTCGGCGACCCCCTGCGCCCCTTGCGCGAGCCGGATGAGCCGGAGCAGGGCGAGGTCGCCGCGGCGCAGCAGCCATCCCGCGGCGAGGGCCGCGAGGAGGTGGGCGACGAGCATGGGGAGGGACGGCACGAGCGCCATGGCACCCATGGAGCCCATCGGTCCCGGCGTCCAGGTGGCGCCCGCCGTCGACACGGAGTCCAGTGCGGAGCCCGCCGCGGCGGCGGACTGGCCGTGGTGGTGCGCGGCGGCGTGCTCCGCGCCCCCGCCCGTGCCGAGCCCGGCCGTGGTCAGGATGCGGTGGGCCTGGGCGGGAGTGATCGTCGAGGCGCCCGCCCCGCAGACCAGGCGCGCGGCCCGCTCCACGAGGGAGGCGTCGCCGTTCACCTGTGCGGTGGCCGTGGCGCCGTGCTGGCCGAGGCCGAACAGGGCGTGCAGCCCGAGCTGGCCCACCGCGAGGAGGGCGGCGATGCCGGGCAGCGAACGCGCCCGCCCGGCGAGCGGCAGCGCGACCGCGAGGACGGCGAGGAAACCGGCGCCGAGCGTCCACAGCGGGACGGCGACACAGGAAGCGAGCACATGGCCCCCGGCGGACAGCACGACGCAGACCGCGGCGAACACCGCGGCCCTGAGCAGCCGGAGATCGACTCCGTCACGCGGCTGGTGCTGGTGGGGGGCAGTCATGGCGGGGCCATCATCGCACTGGACTTACCCGACGCATACGGCAGGTCCGGAAGGTCCGCTTCCAGGGGGGATGCGGTGGCTGCGCCCGCGTGAGGGGGCCGTCGGCACCCTCTCGGATGATTCCGGACAGCCCACGGCGGGGCTCGCCCGGGGGCGTCGTCCGGTTAGCACGGTGGGGCTCCGTCCGGGGGCGCCGTTCAGCTAGCACGGCTGGGCCAGCCCGGGAGCCCCCGGACAGCCCACGGCGGGGCTCGCCCGGGGGCGTCGTCCGGTTAGCACGGTGGGGTTCCGCCCGGGAGCGTCGTCCGGCTAGTACGGCTGGCCGGCCCGGGAGCGTCGTCCGGTTAGCACGGCTGGGTCCGTCCGGGGGCGTCACCCGGCCGGGTGGGCCGCCGCCGCAGCCGGACTGCTCCAGCGCGAGGTGATCGGCGAAGGCAGTCACGCGGATGGCGCACCCCACCATCGCGCCGCCCCACGGACGGGTGCGTCGGCGCTCGCTGGCCCATGCCCCACCCCTCACACGGGCCAGCGCACACCCCGCCGCTCACACCACCCGCAGCCGCCCTACACGAGCCGCGCGGGCCGCGCGTCCGCCGTATGGGCGGCATCACGAGGGCCGTGCGCTTATCCGTGCGCGCTTGCGGCAATACGTATCGGTATGTCGAGCCGCAGCCAGGAGGCTGGAGCATGAGCATCTGGTGGTCTCTCCATTTGCGGCGCGAGGCTGCGAGCGTTCCGCTTGCCCGCCGCCTGTTGATCGGCGCGATGGAGACCGCGGGCGTGGATCCCGACGTCTCCTTCGACCTGTCGCTCGCCCTCAGCGAAGCCTGTGCCAACGCCGTGGAGCACGGAGGCGCACCCGCCCCCGGCGGCACGGCCGGCGCGTATCGGGTGACGGCCTATCTGGACGGCGAGAAGTGCCGCATCGAGGTGGCCGACTCGGGCCCCGGCTTCCCCGGCCCGGGTGCCGTACGGGGCTGTCCGACGCCCCGGCCGGCCGCCGCCGAGACGGACGAGCACGGCCGGGGCCTGTGCCTGATCAGGGAGCTGGCCGACCACGTCCACCTCGGCAACAGCCCGGGCCGGGGCGGAGCGGTGATCAGTTTCGACAAGATGCTGAAGTGGCGTGAGGGCGCCCCGCTGCTGACGGCGTGACATCTGCTGACGGCGTGACACCCGCGCGGGTCAGCGCGATCACCGGGATCGTCCGTGGCGCCCGCTCCCGGAACTCCGCGAAGTTCGGGTCCTGTTCGATCTGCCGGCGCCACAGCTCGTCGTGCTCGCCCTCGTCGACGGGCGCGGCGTGCGCCTCGTACCGCTCGGTGCCGACCTCGACGACGACCCGGGGATCCTTGGTCAGGTTGTGGTACCAGCCGGGGGCGTGCGGCGAGCCGCCGTTGGAGGCGAAGACGACGAGCCGGTCGCGGGCCGGATCCGACAGATAGACCGCCGGAGTGGTCCGGAGCAGGCCGCTCTTCGCGCCGCGCGTGGTGAGCAGGAGCAGACGCACGCCCTCGAAGTCGCCGCCGACCCGGCCGCCGTTCGCGCGGAACTCCTCGATGACGCGGTGGTTGAAGGGATTGGTGTTGTTCGTTCCGTCGTCGGCGGTCATGGTCCGGCTGCTCCTCGGATCGTCGTCGGCTCCCGTTTCCGCCTTTCAACGATCAAGGGACTGCGCCTATTTCACCCGGCGTCACCCCCACCCGCATCACCCGGCGTCACCCCCACGCGCATCACCCGGCGGCGCCTCTTCCGCATCACCCGGCGGCGCCTCCTCCGCATCACCCGGCGGCAACGCCCGTACCAGCGCCTCGATCGCCGCCCCATAGGCATGCTCCGACGGCGTGGAGTACCCGACGACGAGCCCGTCCGCGCCCCGCCCCCTCGCCCGCGGATGGCGGAACGCGGCGAGGCCGTCCAACGCGATCCCCTGCCAGGCCGCCGCCTTGGTCGCGGAGGCCTCCGTCCCCGGCGGCAGCCGCAGCACCGCGTGCAGCCCGGCCGCGACACCGGTGGCTGTGATGTGCGGGGCATGCTCGGCGAGCGCGGCGACCAGCCGGTCACGGCGGTGCCGGTACCGCTGGCGCATCCGGCGGACATGACGGTCGTACTGCCCGGAGGCGATGAAGTCGGCGAGCGTGAGCTGGTCGAGTACGCCCGCCCACGCCTCCCGCTCGCCCTTCGCCGCGAGCACGCCGTCGACGAGGTGCTCCGGCAGAACCATCCAGCCGAGGCGCACCGCGGGGGACAGGCTCTTGCTGACCGAGCCGAGATAGACGACCCGTTCGGGGTCCAGGCCCTGGAGGGCGCCGACGGGCTCGCGGTCGTAGCGGAACTCCCCGTCGTAGTCGTCCTCCAGGACCAGCCCGCCGCTCGTGCGGGCCCAGTCGACCACGGCCGCTCGCCGGGCCGGGTGCAGCGGCCCGCCGGTCGGGAACTGGTGTGCGGGCGTAAGCAGAACACCCCGTACGGCCCGCGCATCCCGTACGCCCCGTACATCCCGTACGCCCTGACCCGCGGTCAGTTCCTCGATCCGGGCCCCTTGTTCGTCCAGCTCAAGCGGAACCGTCCGTACGCCCGCGTCCTCCAGGATCCCGTGGTGGAAGCCGAGTCCGTACGACTCCACGGCGAGCGGGCCGCGCAGCACCGGGCCGCCCGCGCCGTGGGAGCCCCCGAACAACAGCCGCAGCGCGTGCGCGAAGCCGGAGCAGACCACGATCCGCTCGGGTGCGACGCGCACTCCGCGGGCCCGCCGCAGATAGTCGGTGAGCGCCTGCCGCAGCTCGACGCGGCCGCGCGGATCGCCGGGCCCGAAGGCATCGCCCGGCGCGGAGTTGACGGCACGCCGGGCCGCCGCGAGCCAGGCCGTGCGCGGGAAGGACGCGGGGTCCGGCCGGCCCTGACGGAGGTCGTGCGCGGGAGCGGCGGGCCGCGCGGGGGCGGGCTTCGGCGTGCGTACGGGCTTGGGCGGCGCCGCGCGCTCGGCGACCCGCGTCCCCGACCCCTGCCGGGCCGTCAGCCACCCCTCCGCGACCAGCTCGGCATAGGCGTCGGCGACGGTGTTGCGGGCGAGGCCGAGGTCGGCGGCGAGCGAGCGGTAGGGCGGCAGCCGGGTGCCGGGAGCGAGCCTGCCGTCGCGCACGGCGTCCCGCAGCGCCCGGATGAGGACGGCACGCCGGCTGCCCGTACCGGACAGCTCCAGATGCAGGTCACTGCCGATGCGCTCCGCGGAATTGACCCATGGTCCAGCCATGGGAATGCACCTTATCCGGGGTCTTTCACGCGCCTAGATTCAAAGCCATGACGCACGCCACGAACACCACGCCCACCACACACACCAAGCAGACGACCGCGACCACCCCGACCCAGGCGGCCCCCAGCCAAGCACGCACGGCCCAGGCCCCCCGCCTCGACTTCGCCAAGGCCGCGCCCAAGGCCTTCAAGGCCCTCATCGGCCTGGACGCCGCCGCCCGCGACGGCCTCGACCCGGCCCTCGTCGAGCTGATCCAGATCCGCGCCTCGCTCCTCAACGGCTGCGCCTACTGCCTCCACATGCACACCTCCGACGCCCGCGCGGCAGGCGAGGACGAGGCCCGCCTGCACATGATCGGCGTATGGCGCGAGGCCAGGAACTTCTTCACCGACAAGGAGCAGGCGGCCCTCGCCCTGACCGAGGCGGTCACGCTGGTCGCCGAGGACGGCGTGCCCGACGGCGTCTACGCCCGCGCCGCCGAGCACTTCGAGGAGGCGGAGCTGGCCCGCGTCCTCGCCCTGATCTTCACGATCAACACCTGGAACCGCATCGCCCTGAGCACGGCCAAGATCGCGGGCGAGGACGAACGGGAGTCGACCCCCTGACGGGCCGCTCACACCGTCTGACGGGGCCGCTCAGCTCCCCCGACAGGACCACTCAGCCCTTGAGCCGAGCCATCCACGCCTCGACCTCGTCCGAACGCCGCGGCAGCGAGTCCGAGAGGTTCCGGTTGCCGTCCTCCGTCACGAGGATGTCGTCCTCGATCCGGACGCCGATGCCGCGGTACTCCTCCGGCACGGTCAGGTCGTCCGCCTGGAAGTACAGGCCGGGCTCGACGGTCAGGCACATGCCGGGCTCCAGCGTGCCGTCGACGTACGACTCGCGGCGCGCGGCCGCGCAGTCGTGGACGTCCATGCCGAGCATGTGACCGGTGCCGTGCAGCGTCCAGCGGCGCTGGAGACCCAGCTCGAGGACGCGCTCCACGGGACCCTCGACGAGGCCCCACTCCACCAGCTTCTCGGCGAGCACGCGCTGCGAGGCGTCGTGGAAGTCGCGGTACTTGGCGCCCGGCTTCACGGCCGCGATGCCGGCCTCCTGGGCCTCGTACACGGCGTCGTAGATCTTCTTCTGCAGCTCGTTGAAGCGGCCGTTGATCGGCAGGGTGCGGGTGATGTCCGCGGTGTAGTACGTGTGGGTCTCCACGCCCGCGTCGAGCAGAAGCAGCTCTCCGGAGCGCACGGGACCGTCGTTGCGCACCCAGTGCAGGGTGGTGGCGTGCGGGCCCGCGGCGCAGATGGAGCCGTAGCCGATGTCGTTGCCCTCGACGCGGGCGCGCAGGAAGAACGTGCCTTCGATGTAGCGCTCGCTCGTCGCCTCGGCCTTGTCGAGGATCTTGACGACGTCCTCGAAGCCGCGCGCCGTGGAGTCGCACGCCTTCTGCAGCTCACCGATTTCAAACTCGTCCTTGACCAGACGGGCCTCGGAGAGGAAGACGCGCAGCTCCTCGTCGCGCTCGGCGGTGACCTTGTCGGTCAGCGCGGCCTCGATACCGGCGTCGTACCCGCGTACGACACGCACCGGCCCGGTGGCCTCGCGCAGCGCCTCGGCCAGCTCGCGGACGTCGGAGGCGGGGATGCCGTACAGCTTCTCGGCCTCGGTGAGGGAGTGGCGGCGGCCGACCCACAGCTCGCCCTGGCCGTCCAGCCAGAACTCGCCGTTCTCGCGGTTGGAGCGCGGAAGCAGGTAGATCGTCGCGTCGTGGCCGCTCTTGGTGGGCTCCAGGACCAGGACGCCGTCCTCGGTCTGGTTTCCGGTGAGGTACGCGTACTCGACGGAGGCCCGGAAGGCGTACTCGGTGTCGTTCGAACGGGTCTTGAGGTTGCCCGCGGGGATGACCAGACGCTCGCCCGGGAAGCGCGCGGAGAGCGCGGCGCGGCGGGCGGCGGTCTGCGCGGCCTGCGGGATCGGCTCCAGCTCGTGCAGCTCCGTGTCGGCCCAGCCGGACTTCATGCTCTCGGCCAGCTCATCGGAGACGCCCGGGTACAGGCCGTTCTTGCGCTGCTTGATCGGCTCTTCTTCGGTCTCTTCCGGGGTCTCCGGGAACTCCGGGGTGAGCGCGTCCGACACGGTCTGCCTCCTAGGTACGACACTGGGCCACCTTCCATCGTACGGGCGTACGGAAGGGGGCACAGGGCCGTTGGACCACTTACAGCGAGTGCCCGACGCCTCACACGAAAACGTCAGCCACGCGCGCGTGGAGAGGCACCAGCACTCTCACTCGAAGCGGCCCTCCAGAAGTACGGCGCCTCACTCGAAGCGGGCCGCCAGCAGCACCACGTCCTCCTCGCTGTCCACCGCGTCGAGCCCGTCCGGCAGCACGGTCCGAAGGACGTGGTCGGCGACGGCCCCGGGGTCCCCCCGGATGGCCTTGGGCACGCTCGCCCCCGCCGCGTGCAGGCGCGCGAACGCCCGGTCCATCGCCTCTCCGGTGCGGTGCAGCAGACCGTCCGTATACAGAAGCACCGTTTCTCCGGGCTCCGGGGAGAACTCCACGCTCGGCGCCTCCCAGCAGGCGAGCATCCCGAGCGGCGCGGACAGCGAGGTCTCGACGAACTCCGTGCGCCGCTCCCCGATGATCAGCGGCGGGCTGTGCCCGGCCCCGGCGAGCACGACCTTGCGCAGGGCGGGCTCACAGTAGGCGAAGAGGGCCGTGGCGGACCGCGCGGGCTCGGTGAGCCGCAGCAGCAGCTCCAGATCGGAGAGAACGGCGACGGGGTCCTCGCCCTCCATCACGGCATACGCCCGCAGGGAGGCCCGCAGCCGCCCCATCGCGGCCACGGCGCTCGGCCCCGAACCGGTGACCGAGCCGACCGCGAGGCCGAGCGCGGCGTCCGGCAGCGGCAGCGCGTCGTGCCAGTCGCCACCGCCGCGCGGCCCGGTACGGTGCCGCGCGGCGAGCTGCACTCCCGTCACCCGGGGCAGCCGCGAGGGCATCAGCTCCTCGCGCAGGGTCGCGGCGGTCGTACGGGCGCGCTCCAGTTCGAGCAGCCGCGCCAGATGTTCCGTGGCGTAGGCCGCGTAGAGCCCGACGAGGTGGCGTCTGCGCTCGGTCGGCTCGGCGGGCTCGTCGTAGAGCCAGACCGCCGCGCCGACCCGGCCCGCCGCCTCGGTGGCCAGGGACAGGGCATAGCTCGCCGCGTAGCCGATGCGGGCGGCGACCTCGCGGTGGCGCGGGTCGAGTCCGTCGTCGGCGAGCAGGTCGGGCTGGACGATCTCGGTGGCGGGGCCGGGACTGGGACCGGGGCCGGAGCTGGGGCCGGGGCCGGAGCTGGTGCCCGGGCCGGGGGCGTCGGCGGTCGGCGCGTCCAGGATGCGGCCGTACGACGTGGCGGCGCGCGGCACCGTCTCGATGTGCCCCAGTTCGGCGCGGGTGAGGCCGAGGCCGGTCGTGGAGTCGGGGCCGAGCCCGTCGGAGGGCTCCAGGACGGCGAGGCCGCGCCGGGCGCCGACGAGGGCGGCACCGGCCCGCAGCAGCTCCCGCAGGGCCTCGTCGAGGCTCTGGGTGCGGCCGAGCCGCTCGGTGAGTTCGTGCAGCGTGGTGAGGTCGGAGACCCAGCCCGCGAGGCGGTCCTGGATCACGGCGCCGGGGGCGCCGGGGACGGGGGAGCCCGTGGGTGCGGGTGTGGCAGGCGCGGTGGGCGCGACAGTGTGGGCTGGTGACGGAAGAGTGGAATCGATTCCGGCCACTTTCGGAAGGTGCGGGGCGTTCATGGCTGACGGCTTTCCGGCCGGTGCGTAATGCTCAATAGCATCGCAAACCCCCATGTCATTATGCGCCGCTAGCAATGTCTCCAGATGTACACGCCCTGGTGAGGGGATGTCCAGCATTGTCCTGCTGGGATTCCTGGTGTCCGTGGGAATTCTGAGCACTGTTTTCGATCTTGATAAGTTGGCCGAAAACAGTGCGGGGTTAGGGCATATTGCGGTCGACTGACGTTGTTCGGTAGAGCGTTGCAGCGGTCGTGCTGGGTACGTACTCAGTGATGACCAGGGGCAGTTGGGGCCCGCCCGGAACCTCGCGGAGGGCCCGGGCGTCTTAAGTCACGACGACCGTGCCCCATCCTCCCGTGGGGGAGGCGGCAAGCAATATCGCGGGACGGCAATCGCCAGGCGCCGCCACCCCACGCCACGTCAACGCTCGGTTCAGAGTGGTTCCCCATGCCGCAGGCTGGGGTCGGATGTGCCAGCTCGTACGTACAGCGAAGTGATCCACACATGGGTGAAGAGATCCACACATGGGTGTAGTGATCCACACATGGTGTGATGTGGCCCGCAGTCTCCCCGGCGTCAAACGCCGGCGTGCAACGGAAAGGAACGAGCGCTCATGCGCGAGATCCTCGGAAGGCGACGCAGGCTCCTGTCCTGGCGAATGGGAAGGAAGCCCGCCCGGAGTACCGGACAGATCGGCGCGGCCCTGACCTTCGCGACCGCTTGGCGGTGGCCCGTACTGCCAGGAGTCGGCCTCGACCGGCGCGACGGCAGCCGGTGTGCCTGCCCCGACCCCGACTGCGTGGTGCCGGGCGCGCACCCCCTCGACCCCGGCCTCCTCGCCGCGACCACCGACGAGCGGATGGTGCGCTGGTGGTGGGGCAACCGCCCGTGCGCCCCCGTCGTGCTCGCCACCGGCGGCCACGCTCCGTGCGCCGTCAGCCTGCCCGTCGACGCGGGCGTGCGCGCGCTGGCCGCGCTCGACGAGACCGGCATCAGGCTCGGCCCGGTGGTCGCCACGGAGAGCCGTTTCTATCTGCTCGTCGCGCCTTACTCCCTTGCCCAGTTGGGCGAGCTGCTCTACGCCAAGGACCACGTCCCCGGCTCCCTCCGCTTCCACGGCGAGGGCGGCTATCTCGCGCTGCCCCCCTCCGGGACGGGCGAGGGCCCGGTCCGCTGGGAGCGCGCCCCGCTGCCCGGCTCGGCGGCCCCCTGGGTGCCCGACGTCGAGGCGGTCGTGGACGCCGTCGTCGACGCCCTCACTCGTACGGGTGTGAGCGCACCCGAGTTGTAGGGGAAATGGGCGCGCGGCGAACGGGCCGCGCGCCAACTGTCGTTATGTTCGGCCCATGCAACCCCGCCTGATCGTGCTCCTGGGCGTCGTGGCCGCCACGGTTGTTCTGCCGCTCGCCGGCGCGTCCGCGGGGCCGGTCGGCGACGGTGACGCGAAGTCGACCCCGCCCGCTCCCTCGGCCGCCCCTCCGAACACCTCTCCGGACTCGCGCTCGGGCCCCGACACGCGTACGAACGCGGAGACGGACGCGGCTGCCGACGCGGCCACGGACACCTCCCGGTGCGGGCCCGAACTCTCCTCCCCCGAAGGCATCGAGGCCCAGACCTGCGTCCTCACGCAGGGCCGCGAGACATGGGCACGTACCTATTACCGCAATGCCACAGGCGAGGACCTGACGGGCGTACTGACCCAGATGGGGCCGGACGCGCGCACGGTACAGATGCACTGTGCGGTGGGTGCGGGGGACGAACCGGGAGTGTGCGAGACGCCGCGCGAGCGGTCGGCGGGCGAGGCGGCGGCGTACTCGGCGGTGGCGGAGTTCGCGGCGCGCGAGTCGGGCGGGCTGCTGCTGCGCTCGGGAAGCAACTCGGCGCCCGCGCAAGGCAGTTGAGCGGTGAACCGGACCCGGACATGGAAAGGCCCGGTTGCTGGCGACGGGGGATGCACCAGCAACCGGGCTACCTGAACGGTAACAAGAGATCGGCTCCTGGCAAATTCGATCTCAGTTATCCGGACAGGGATTCGCCTGCGACCACGGGGAGTTGTGACGGGAGTCACGCGTCCCTACCGACTGACTGGTGCGTCAGTCGCGCGCGGCGCGCCCCGTTCCTCTCAGCTGAGGGTGACCTGGCGGTTGGTCAGGCCACCGCGCGCCCGGCGCTCGTCGCCGGTCAGCGGGGCGTCCGAGGCGAGCGCCGCCGCCAGCCGCTCGGCGAACTCCGCCGCCGGCTTCTCGATGTCGTCGGCGCCGACGCCCGTCGGCAGGTCCCACACCGGCACGATCACACCGTGCGCCCGGAAGGAGCCGACGAGCCGGGTGCCCTCGCCGAGGCTCGACGTGCCGGCCGCGTGCAGCCGGGCCAGCGCGTCGAGCAGCTGCTCCTCGGGGTGCGGCATGACCCAGCGCAGGTGGTTCTTCTCCGGGGTCTCGCACCAGTACGCGGAGTCCACGCCGGTGAGCTTCACGGTCGGGATGGCGGCGGCGTTGGCCCGCTCCAGGGAGGCGGAGACCTCCGGCGTGGCGTTCTCCGAGTCCGGCACCCAGAACTCGAAACCGGCGTGCACCACCGGCTCGAACGGCGAGTCGGGGGCGAGCACGTCCTGCAGGCGCGGCCCGTCCGCGGGGGCGCGGCGGCCCTGCACGGGCGTGCCCGGCTCGGCCTCCAGAGCACGGTGCAGGGTGTCGGCCAGGTCGCGGCTGATGTCGCCGGAGGAGGTGTCGTTCTGCAGGCCGAGCAGGACCGAGCCGTCGTCGCGGCGCAGCGCGGGCCACGCCATCGGCAGCACGGTGGCGAGCGTGACCGAGGGGACGCCTTCGGGGAGCCCGTCCTTGAGCGTCAGTTCGACGGTGGCGGCGGGCACCAGCTCGCGCAGCGCGACCCAGTCGCACTCGCCGGGCAGGCCCTCGAAGGGGCGCTGCACCAACTCGGCCACCGCGTGCGAGGCGGCTCGGCCGTGACAGGCCTTGTAGCGGCGGCCCGAGCCGCAGGGGCAGGGTTCGCGGGCGCCGACGGCCGGATAGTTCTCGTCGGCTCCGCCCTTGAGCTGCGGCTGCTGCTTGCCCTTGGTCTGGGGGCGCTTCTTGGCCATCTTGGGTGTCTCCCGGCTGCGGCTCTCGTGCTCACTTGCGTACGAGCGCGAGCCTAGCCGCTGGCGACCGAGCCTGGCCGTTGGCGACAGGGCCGCCGGGCTTCACCCGAGTCCAGGTCTCGCCCCGCGTCTCACCCGGGCCTCGCGCCGGCCGCACCCCTCGTCCTCAGTTGGTCCTCAGTCGAGGTCGTCGAAGGGGTCCGCGTAGGCGAGATCGGCGAGCGCGGCGGCCGACGGGGCGGCGACGCGCGTAGCGAAATCGTCGTGGCGGTGCCCCGCTTGGACGACGACCCAGACCGTGACCTCGCCGTGCACGTCGTCGCGCACGCCCCACGTGTCGGCGAGCGCCGAGATGATGTTGAGCCCGCGTCCGCCGTGCGCCGTCACCGACGGGGTGGCCGGAACCGGGCGGGTCGGGCCGCCGCCGTCCGTCACCTCGACCGTCAGCCGGCCTGTCTTGTCGACGTGCCATGCCGCTCGCACGTCCCCGTCGCCGACCATCCCGCGCCCCAGCGGCCTGCCGTGCCGGCAGGCATTGCTGAGCAACTCCGACAGGATCAGTACGGCATCGTCGATGACCGATTCGGACACTCCGCCGATACGCAGCTGATCACGCATCCGGTGTCTTGCCACCCCCACGCCCGCAGGGCCATGAGGTACGGCCATGCTCGACGACGTGGGCACCTCCCGTGCCACCACCAACGCCACCCCCGAGACCTCCTTCGCCCCACGCCACGGTGTGGATGCCCCAATGGACTGGACCGGAAACCGGCCAGTCGCCCTCCGGTGACGCACTCGTCACGATCGAATACGTACCGAACGCGCCGGTGCACTCCCTGTAACGGGAGTTACCGGAGTCCCAGGCGATCCAGTTGGGTCAGAACTTGCTTGGGGCGATTGGTGATGATCGCGTCGACGCCGAGTTCGGCGCAGAGTTCGACGTCCTCGGGCTCGTTCACGGTCCAGACGTGCACCTGGTGCCCCGCGCGCTTCAGCTTGGCCACGTAACCGGGGTGGTTGCGCACGATCCGCAGCGCCGGTCCGGCGATGCGCACGCCCGCGGGTAGGCGCCCGTCGCGGTGGCGGGGCGAGACGAACTGCATCAGATAGACGGTCGGCAGCGTCGGGGACGCGGCGCGCACGCGGTGCAGCGAACGCGCCGAGAAGCTCATGACCCGTACCGGAGAGGGGCCTTCGGCGGGCGGCGCGTCCAGGCCGAAGCGTTTGAGGAGCATGAGCAGCCGCTCCTCCACCTGGCCCGCCCAGCGCGTGGGGTGCTTGGTCTCGATGGCCAGCCGCACCTGGCGGCCCGAGGCGTTGCGTTCGGCAACCAGTTCGAGCAGGCGCTCCAGGGTCAGTACGGAGGTGTCCTCGCCGAGACCCGCCCCGAAGTCCGCGCCCGCGGAGCGCTCCCAGTCCGGGCCCTCGCCCTCCTCGGCCTCGTTGTGGTGCCGCTTCCAGGAGCCGAAGTCGAGGGCGGCCAGATCGGCCAGTTCCAGGGCCGAGACGGCTCCGCGGCCGTTCGAGGTGCGGTTGACGCGGCGGTCGTGGACGCAGACGAGGTGGCCGTCCGCGGTGAGCCGCACATCGCATTCCAGGGCGTCGGCCCCGTCGTCGACCGCCTTCTTGTAGGCGGCAAGCGTGTGCTCGGGCGCGTCCTCGGAGGCGCCGCGGTGGGCGACGACCTGGATCTGGTGCTGTCGTGCGAGGGTCACCGCGTCATGGTGCCATCACGGGGTACCCGTCGGCGCGCCGGAGTGCCGCGTCCCGGGGCGCCGGACGCACAGGCTCGGCTTATGGTGCCCTGACAGCCGATGGGAAAAGCTGACTGCGGACAGATGCACAGTTGGCACAGACGTACGTTTGTACGTACGCAGAGTACGTACGCGCAGTTGGCGAAGCCAGGCCGTGACCGAGAACGCCACCTACGACAGCATGGACCTAGGAGAAGAGCTGTGAGCACCGAGAACGAGGGCAACGCGGTACCTCAGGCCCCGTCCGCACCTCCCGTGCCGGTGGACGCTCCCGCTGTTTCCGCCGACTCCACCGCCTCCGCCCACTCCAATGCCTCTGTCACTCGTGAGCACGCCACGGTTCCCGGCGGGGATGCCGGAACGGGGGCCGGCGTGGGTGCCGGCGCGGGCTCGGGTGCCGCCGCGGGCGCGGGCGCGTGGCCGCCTCCGGCGCCGCCCGCTGTGCCGTCGTACGCCTCCGGAGGTGGCGGCGGGGCCGGCTGGGGCGCCTCGTACCAGCCGCAGGAGCCGAAGCCGGGCCGTCGGCGCGGCGGTCTGGTCGCCGGGGTGCTCGCGGCCGCCCTGGTCGCGGGCGGTGTCGGCGGTGGCGTCGGCTACTGGGCGGCCGAGCAGAACGACAACGACACCGGTTCGACCACGGTCTCCGCGGCCGACACGCCCGCCGACCTGAAGCGCGAGCCGGGCTCGGTGGCCAAGATCGCGAATGACGCGCTGCCGAGTGTGGTCACCATCGAGGCGCAGAGCGGCAGCGGCGAGGGCGGCACGGGCACCGGCTTCGTCTACGACAAGCAGGGCCACATCCTCACCAACAACCACGTGGTGGCGTCGGCCGCCGAGGGCGGGAAGCTCCAGGCGACGTTCTCGAACGGCAAGAAGTACGCCGCCGAGGTCGTCGGCCGCGCCGAGGGTTACGACGTGGCCGTCCTGAAGCTCAAGAGCCCCCCGGCCGACCTGAAGCCGCTCGCCCTCGGCAACTCCGACCGCGTGGCCGTCGGCGACTCGACGATCGCGATCGGCGCCCCCTTCGGCCTCTCGAACACCGTCACCACGGGCATCATCAGCGCCAAGAACCGCCCGGTGACCTCCAGTGACGGCGGACAGAGCGGCAAGAGCTCGTACATGAGCGCGCTCCAGACCGACGCCTCCATCAACCCCGGCAACTCCGGCGGCCCGCTCCTCGACGGGCGCGGCGCGGTCATCGGCATCAACTCCGCGATCAAGCCCGCCGACAGCGGTGGCCTCGGCGGCTCCGGCCAGTCGGGCTCCATCGGCCTGGGCTTCGCGATCCCGGTGAACCAGGCGAAGAACGTGGCGCAGCAGCTGATCAAGACCGGCCAGCCGGTCTACCCGGTGATCGGCGCCTCGGTCGCGCTCCAGCAGGACACCGGGGAGGGCGCGACGATCTCCCAGGAGGGCGTGGGCGGCGCGAAGCCGGTCACCCCGAACGGCCCGGCGGACAAGGCGGGTCTCAAGCCCGGCGACGTCATCACGAAGCTGGACGACATGGTGATCGACAGCGGCCCCACCCTGATCGGCCAGATCTGGACCCACAAGCCCGGCGACACGGTCAAGATCACCTACGAGCGCGACGGCAAGGAGCGCACGGTCGACGTGACCCTGGGCCAGCGCAAGGGCGACAGCTGAGCCCCTGCTCACCCGCCGCCCCAACCCGCTAGTCTTGTCCCCGCGCCGCCCCGGACCTCCGGCACCCGGCGCGGGGTGGGTTGCCCGAGCGGCCTAAGGGAACGGTCTTGAAAACCGTCGTGGCAGCGATGTCACCGTGGGTTCAAATCCCACACCCACCGCTTTTCTGTAAGGGGCGTTCGCTATTGCGGGCGCCCCTTACGCGTGTCTCCTTGCCGTTGCAGGCCGGTGGGCCGCTTCTAGGCGTGGCCCGTGAGGCGGGCCGCTGAGGCGATTGTTGAGTGGGCCTCTCGGGGGGTGAGGCCTACGCGGAGTGCGGCGTTCGTGAGGTGGGGGGCCAGGGTTTCGCCGAGGCCGTTCTCGTAGGCGCGGCAGGCGGCCCAGAAGAGGCGGGTGTTGCGTTGGCCCTCGTGTGCCGCGAGGACGAACTGGACCAGGCCATGGCCCTGTTGGGCCGGGGGTGCGTCGGTTCGTGTGGGTGCTGTGGGGT
>NZ_WMBF01000001.1:0-79661 GCF_019400875.1 Streptomyces anatolicus
CCGCCACGCTCCCCCCACGCGTCTGGCCACGCGCCTCGCCACGCGCCCCGCCACGCGCCTCGCCCTCGCGGCCGGTCGGGTCGCTGACCCGGTGCCGTACGCGAGGGCGAGTCACATGCTCACGAGAGGCCGGTCAGAACTGCAGGCTCCACGTGTCGATCTTCCCGGTGTCCTGGGCCGCGTTGTCGCTGACCCGCAGTTTCCACGTGCCGTTGGCCGTCTCCGAGGAGGCGTTCACCGTGTACGTGGTGTTGATGTTGTCCGAACTGCCGCCGGTGCCGTAGCCCTTGAGGGTGTAGGCCGTGCCGTCGGGGGCGATCAGCTGGACCTGGAGGTCGCCGATGTACGTGTGCTGGATGGTCACCGGCACGCTCAGGGCGGCGGGCGCGTTGCCCGGTACGCCGGTCACGGTCACCGGGGACTCGGCGGTGGCGTTGTCCTGGATCGCGTAGTCCGTGTCGTTGGTGAACTTCGGGCCCGGCGGGTTGGTGGTGCCGCCCGTCACGTTCAGCAGGCGGTTGGGCGAGCCCGTGCCGGGGCTGGTGACGACGCCGGTCGAGGAGGCGTTGACGAGGGCGGTGGAGACCTGCGCCGGGGTCGCCGACGGGTTCTGGCCCACGTAGATCGCCGCCGCGCCCGCGACGTGCGGGGACGCCATCGACGTACCGGAGATGGTGTTGGTCGCCGAGTCGCCGGAGTTCCACGCGGAGGTGATCGAGGAGCCCGGGGCGAAGAGGTCGAGGACGCTGCCGTAGTTGGAGTAGCTGGCCCTGGCGTCGGTGCTGGTCGTGGCGCCGACGGTGATGGCCTCCTGGACGCGTGCGGGGGACTTCGTGGACGCGTCGGTCGACTCGTTGCCGGCCGCGACCGCGTAGGTGATGCCGGACGCGATGGAGTTGCGTACGGCCGTGTCGAGCGCGCTGTCGGCGCCGCCGCCGAGCGACATGTTGGCGACGGCGGGCTTGACCGCGTTCTTGGTCACCCAGTCGATGCCCGCGACGACCTGGGCGGTGGTGCCCGAGCCCTGGTTGTTCAGCACGCGGACGCCGACGATCTTGGCCTTCTTGGCGACGCCGTGCAGGGTGCCCGCGACGGTACCGGCGACGTGCGTGCCGTGGCCGTGGCCGTCCTGGGCGGTGTTGTCGTTGTCGATGGCGTCATAGCCGTAGGAGGCGCGGCCGCCGAAGTCGGTGTGGCTGATGCGGACGCCGGTGTCGATGACGTACGCCGTGACGCCCTCGCCCGCGGAGTCCGGGTAGGTGTACTTCTGGTCCAGCGGCAGGTTCTTCTGGTCGATGCGGTCCAGACCCCAGGAGGGCGGGTTGGTCTGGGTCGCGGAGGCAGTGAACGTCCGGTTCTGGACGACCGCGTCGACCGCGGGGTCGGCGGCGAACTTCTTCGCCTCGGCCTCCGTCAGCTCGACCGCGTAGCCGTTGAGGGCCTTGTCGTAGGTCCGCTCGATCTCGGCGCCGTACTCCTTGGCGAGGGCCCGGCCCTCGGCGGAGCGGGCCTTCGGGGCGTCCTTGCCGAGGCTCACGATGTAGCTGTTCTTGATCGTGCCGGGGGCGCCGGCGTTCTCGATCCTGCCTTCCGCACGCTCCGGCTGGGCGTTGGCCGGGAGGGCGGAGACGACGCCGAGGGCGAGGGCCGCGACCGCTGTCGCGCTGATCCCGGCCAGTCTTCGGCGGGTATGACGCATCACTGCCATCTGAGGGGTCCTCCTCAATAGGTGGTGCGCTGGTGGGGGATTGGTGCTGGTGGTGCCCACACATGCGGAGGCGTCGCCCGACAGGGGTACTCGACAGGGACATGTCAATATGTACGTACATCTGTACGCGTACATTCACATGGACGTGCCCTGCCGTACGGGATTCCGCCTCCGTCGGGACGAAAGATTGGCTGATCCATAGGAATCCCACAAGAGTCACGACCGGACGTAACACGACCGCCACACACCCTCCATGGAGTGCGGCCTGCTCGATCCGCCCGTCCGATTAGCCTGCGCGCATGACCGTCACGACCGCCGCCACGAGCGCCCACGCCCTGCCGGACCGCTACTGCCCCGCCGACGGGGCGCGCGTCCCGGCGGGCTCGCTCGAATGGGCCTGCCCCGTCTGCCGAGGCCCCCTCGACCTGGACTTCTCCCCCACTCCCGGACAGCTCAAGTCCCTTGCCGGGCGCGTCAATTCGCTCTGGCGGTACGCGGAGTGCCTGCCGTTGCCCGCCCCCGCGATCTCGCTCGGCGAGGGCCGCACGCCGGTCGTGGAGCTGGCCGACGGCATCCGCGCCAAGCTGGACTTCCTCATGCCGACGCTCTCCTTCAAGGACCGGGGCGCGGTCGTGCTCGCCGCCCTCGCGCAGCGCCTCGGGCCCGCGCGCGTCATCGCCGACAGCAGCGGCAACGCGGGCACGGCCGTCGCCGCGTACTGCGCGCGGGCCGGGCTCCCCTGCACCGTGTACGTACCCGCCGGTACGTCGCCGAAGAAGCTGGAGCAGATCGGCGCGCACGGGGCGCGGCTCGAAGTCGTCGACGGCGGGCGGGAGTCGGCGGCCCGCGCGGCCCGCGCCGCCGCCGACGAGCACGGCACCTTCTACGCCTCGCACGTCCACAACCCCTACTTCCTCCAGGGCACCAAGACGTACGTGTACGAAGTCTGGGAGGACCTGGGCGGCCGGCTGCCCGACGTCCTCGTGGTGCCCGTCGGCAACGGAACGCTGCTGCTCGGCGTGGCCCTCGCGGTGCGCGAGCTGTACGCGGCGGGGCTCATCGCGAAGGCGCCCGCCCTGTACGCGGTGCAGTCCGCGGCGCTCGCCCCGCTCGCCGAGGCCTGGCGGGCGGGCGCGGACGATCTGCTCCCGGCCGGCGGGAGCGAGCCCACGCCCACCCTCGCCGAGGGCATCGCGATCCCTCGCCCGCCCCGCGCGCGGCAGGTCCTGCGGGCGGTACGGGAGTCGGGCGGCGCCTTCCTGACGGTGACGGAGGAGCAGATCGCGGCGGCCCAGCGGGATCTCGCGGGGCGCGGCCTGTACGTCGAGCCGACCGGCGTGGCCTGCTGGGCGGCCGTGCGGGACGGGGCGCTCGGCGAGCGGACCGCGGTGGTTCCGCTGTGCGGGGCGGGGGCGAGGACGGGGCTCGCGAACGGCACGGGCGGCTGATGCCAAGTAGGGGGTGAGACCGCCGTCCGGCGGTCGGAGACGGAGGGCTCGTGACACCGGATGAACGGGACGGCCCCGGTACGGCCGGCGCGGCGACGGACGAGGAACTGCTTGCCCGCGCCGGACGCGACGCGTCGGCGTTCGAGCCGCTGGTGCGCCGCCACTCGGGCGCCCTGCACGGCTACTTCGCCCGGCGGGCGCCCGGCGCCGCGGACGATCTGCTGGCCGAGGCCTGGCTCCAGGCCTACGCCACCCGGCACGGCTTCGACGCGGCCCGCGGGCCCGTGCGGGCCTGGCTGTTCGGAGTGGCCAGAAACGTCCTTTCCGCGCACTGGCGGCGGACCGAGCGGCAGCGCCCCGGACGGCCGGGCGACGGCCGCGAGGACCCGTGGGAGGCGGTGGACGCGCGGCTCGACGCGGCGGCGGTCGCCCCGCGACTGCGCGCCCTTCTGACCGAACTCCCCGACGTGGAGCGCGAGTTGCTGCAGCTCGTCGCCTGGGAGCAGCTGACGCCCGGCGAGGCCGCCGCGGTCGTCGGCATCCCGGCGGGGACGGCCAGATCACGGCTGCATCGCGCCCGCAACCGGCTGCGCGCCGACGCACCCCTCAAGCTGACAGGAGACCTGGCATGACCGAACGCACCGAGCACGGTGGCGCTTCCCGCGCCGAGCACGCCGACCTTCTCGACTTCCCCGGCGCCGCACAGCTGATCACCGCCGGTGACGTGCCGCCGCCCCGGCCGGGCGCGGTGGCCGCGGCACAGGCCGCCGTCGCCTTCGCGGCGCAGGAGGCGCGGGAGACGCGGGAGACGCGGGAGACGCGGGAGCGGACGCGTTCCGTACCGCGCCGCCGCAGGCTGCTCGTCGCCACCGCCGCCGTGGCCGCGATCGCCGCGGGAGCCGTCGCCTACCCCGTCCTCGACCTGGGCGGGAAGCCCGCGGCGACCGCTTCGGCCTCGGCGGGCCGGTTCCTCGACGACATGGCGGGGGTGGCCGCCGAGGCGCCCGCGTCCGATGCCCAGTACTGGAAGGTACGGGTCGAGACGGACAACCAGGACGACGGGAAGCGGACCTTCACCACCTACTACGCCCGCTCGGGCGGGCCGGGCGAGGTCAAGAAGTGGCCGGTGGGCGAGGAGTGGCTGACCTGGCCGCAGCTCGACGAGCTGCCCACCGACGAGAAGGCGCTCGCCGCGCTCTTCCCGAAGGACGCCGAGAGCCGGTCCGAACAGATCCTGATCATGCTGGAGGACTCCCCCGCGAGCCCGCGGCTGCGCGCCGCGCTCTTCCGGATCCTCGCGGACACCCCCGGCATCGAGCTGATCGGTGAGGTGAAGGACAGCAAGGGCAGGCCGGGTGTCGCCGTGGAGATGACGCGCGAGGCGCGGTACTCCACGGGCCCGGGCGAGGACGTGACGTACTGGACGAAGGACCGTTACGTCGTCGACCCCGGCACCGGCCTGCTCCTTGAGAACACCCACAGGATCCGGGGCCAGTCCACCCCGGCGGACCGCTACACCTGGCTGGAGGTGGGCCCGGCCGACAAGCCGACGGGCAAGTCGGCGAACAAATCGGCGGACAAGAAGCGCTGAGGAGTTCCGGCGGACGGCGCCCCGACCAGCACCGCGTGCCCCACCTCGGAGAGCATCGGCAGGTCGGTCGGGTCGTCGCCGTAGCCGTAGCAGTCCGCCGGGTCGATGTGCGCGTACCGAGCCAGCAGTTCGCGCACCAGGCGGCGCTTCTCGTCGCCGATGACGGGGGCGCCGAGGAGCGCGCCGGTGTAGACGCGGCCGCACCGCTCCAGGCGGGCGCAGAGCACGTGCTCGGCGCCGACCGCCTCCGCGAGCGGGGTGAGGAGCGGCCGGAAGGAGCCGGAGACCAGGGCGATGCTCGCGCCCTCGGCCCGGTGCCTGCGCAGCTCCGCGGCGACCTGGCGTACGTAGAAGCCCTCGGCGGCGCTGCGTTCGGCGAACCAGCGGCGGGCCCACTCCTCGACCGCCGCCACCGGTTCGCCCCGCCAGGCGCGGTAGTAGGCGCGGTTCGCCTCGGCCCGCGGCAGGCCCGCGGCCACCCTCGCGCGCAGCTCCTCGCGGATCCCGGCGGCGCGGCGCTCGCCCTCGGAGCCGTACCGGCCCGCCAGGTAGTGGCCGAGGAAGTCGAGGAGGCTCTTGCAGGTGATCAGGGTCTCGTCGACGTCGGAGAAGACCAGACGGGTGGGGCGCTCAGACGTCGGCATGGGGAGCCTCCAGGGCCAGGTCCCGCTCGGTCGCCCGCACTTCGGAGGGCGTCGGTTCACAGAAGGCGGAGAAGACGCTGCGGGCGTAGTCGACCGCGGCCTGCTCCCGGCGCAGCATGCGGTGGCCCGCCACGGTGCGTACGTCGCGGCGGCACCGCCCGACGACGTCCCGGCCCGCCGGATCGGGGCGTACGCCGGTGCGGTGCAGCCGCTCGACCGCGCGCGCGAGCAGCCCGATGGCCGAGGCGGCGATGCGCCGGTTCCGCGCGACGTCCCGCTCGGTCCAGGCGCCGGCGTCGGCGGTCTGCGCGGCGTCCCGCAGCAGGAGCTGGGCGGCCTCGATCTCGTCCGCCGACACGGCGAGGACCCGGTGCAGCCGCAGCGCGTCGGCGTCGGAGAGGTGCGGGGCGCTGCGCGCCGCCCGCCGGGACCACGCCTCAAGGGCGTGGCGGGCGGCGCCCAGGGCGGGGGCGCAGAAGAGGAGGCCGCCGCCGAGCTGGGCGGGGACGGTGTGGCATCGGGAGCGCCCGGGGCCGGGGGTGCCCGCGGTCAGGTCGGCCATGAGGAAGGAGCGGTGGCGGGGCACGAGCACGGAGTCGACGACGACGGTGTGGCTGCCGGTGCCGCGCATCCCGTCGGCCGCCCAGGTGTCGAGGACGGTGACCCGCATGCGGGGGACGGCGAAGACCCGGCAGCGGCCGCCCTGTTCGGCGGGCTCGGTGGAGGTGAGCAGCAGCCAGTCGGCGAAGGCCACCCCGCTCGCGTACGCCCAGGTGCCGCTCAGGAGCCAGCCGTCCCGGGTGGCTCTCGCCTCGCCCGACGCGCTCATCACGGCGGTGATCCGCGTGTCGGGCGAGGCCGCCCAGAGGTCGCGCTGCCCGTCGGGAGGCAGATAGGCGGCGAATCTGCCGTGCGCGCCCCACAGGACGCCGCACCACGCGGCGGACGTGCAGCCCGCGCCGACCGTGGCGGCCGCGTCGATGAGGGCGCCGAAGGTGCCCTCGGTGCCGCCCCAGGCGCGGGGGACGAAGTGCCGGGCGAATCCGGCGCGGGTGAGCAGCCCCACGGTCTCGTCGTGCAGCCGCCGTTCGCGCTCGGCGCCGTCCGCGTGGACGGCCGCCGACCTGGCGGCGCTCGCGACCGCCGCGGGCGGCAGCGCGTGGCCGCCGGTGCGCTGATGTCCTGCGGGTGAACTCTGTGACTGAATCATCTGTGGCATACACCTCTCTCGCCGATTAGAATTCGTTCTTGAACGTATCTTTCTCACCGTCGGTCCCGCGCCGCTCGATCCACAGTGAAGCTCGATCCCCAGTGAAGGAGGTGTGCACCTTGCCGAAGCAAGCACGGGCCTTGCGCACATACGACGCCGTCCTGGACGCCGCCGCGTACGAGTTCGCGCGGTACGGCTACGCGAACACCAACCTGCAGAAGATCGCCGACCAGATCGGCCTGACGAAGGGCGCCCTCTACGGCCACTTCTCCAACAAGGAGGAGCTTGCCGCCGTCCTGTCCTCCCACCTGACCGCCGCGGTCGAACTCCCCCTGGGTGAGGCGAAGGCCGCCACCGGACCGGCGCTCGACCGGCTGCGGACCCTCATGCTCACCCTGGGCGAGCTCTTCCAGTGCGATGTGCGCGCCCGCGCCGCGCTCCGGCTGACGCTGGAGACCGCTCAGGCGTCCGGGGTGACGGCGACCTTGCTGGAGGGCACCCACACGGCCGTGTACGACCTGGTGGGCGAGGTGCAGCAGGAGGGGCACTGGGACGCGTCGGCGTCCGCCAAGGCCGTGGCCGACCTGCTCGTGGCCGCGTTCTTCGGTGTGTTCTGGATGGGCTCCGCCCACGAACGGCCGGAGTCCGGCAGCCGGGTGGCCGCCATGTGGAACGTCCTGTCCCACGCCCTGCGGGGCAGACCAGGGCAGTGAGGCGATGGGGCGGGCCCGCAGGGTGGGCTACGGGGCCGGCCCGCATGGCGGGGTTACGAGGTGAGGCCGGTCAGTGAGGCCGGCTCGGGCAAGTGGCCCGCCGCCTCCCGGAGGCCGGGCGCTCCGGTGCCCGCCCACGTCATGTCGGTCCTGGCCAGCAGGGTGTCTCCCTGGAGGGCCGCGACGCGCAGCCGGTAGGCGTCGGCCGGGGTGAGGCCGGGCACGCTCTGTTCGACGACGAGCCGGATCGGCGCGTTCAGTTCGGCGAAGGCCGCGCACTCCACCTCCATGCCGACCAGCGTGAACGCCCGGTCGCCGAGCGGTTCCTCGACCGTCTCGTGCACACAGAGGTGGCCGAGCTGCCGGAAGCCCTCCATCAGGACCATGAGCGGCACGTGGTCGGTGGGGTGGTCGAAGAGCACGGCGTGGTCGCGGTCGAGGCGCAGCTGCCAGTCCCCGTCCGGCCAGCAGCGCTCCAGGACGCAGTCCTTCCAGCGCAGCCTGCCGACCCGGCGCGGCGGCACGAGCGGCGCGGCGTCCGCGCGGACCACGGCCGGGGCGGGCGGGGTGTCGCCGCCCCACGCCATCCGTCGCAGCAGTCCGTACCGCCTGTCGTCCATGACGTAGACCCGGATCGTGCCGCTGCCGCAGAGCCTGGCGCCCGCGAACAGCCGTACGTCGAGCCGGGCCCCCCTCGGCCGGCCCTCCTCCCAGGTCCACTCGGTCTCGAGGACCACGGGCACGGGGACGCCGACGATCCGCAGCGCGGCCGGGTCGGTGATCTCGAAGGACAGGTCGCGGCCGACGAACCGGTGCCCGATCGGCACCTCGAAGTGCTCGTGTGCCACATAGAGCATGGCCTGGCGGATGGTCTCCGCGAAGAGCATGGGGTCGCTGAACCCCCGCTCGTCGGGGTGGTAGAGCGCGTGGTCGCGCGGCCACTGGGCCGCGACGGAGAAACGGCTGTCGCTTACACGACAGCCGTCCGTGACGAAGACCTCCGCGATCGAGCTGCGGTGCACCAGCTCGCGCGGGACGGGTCTGAGGAACGTGAGGCCGGGCGCGGTGGAGGCCATTGATGAGGCATCCCGGTTTCTGGAATCATCGATGAGCACGACCGAATTCTGAGACAACGCTTCCCCCAAATCAGGACGAACTCTTGCCGGAGATCAGACGTGTGAAGCCTTGCGGCGTGGGAATTAATATACCTGCGAGAAGGTATATTTCAAGAGCCGTAACCACGTGCCATCACCACCAACTCACCCTGCGTACAGTCACGTTGGCGCACAGCACGATATGGAAGCCATGAGCAACGAACGCAAGGCACCGCTGCCCCCTCTGTCGACCGCCACCCCGTCCGACGACACCTCGCACCTCAAGCAGGAGCGGGCCATCCACACCCGCAGGACGATCCTCCGCGCGGCGGCCTCGGTCTTCGCCGAGTCCGGCTTCCCCGCCGTCACCATCAAGGACGTCGCCGACAAGGCGGAGCTGACCAAGGGGGCCGTGTACTTCCACTTCGCCAACAAGGAGGCGATCGCCGCCGCCGTGGCGGACGAGTTCTACCGCAGGCTGAACGAGATCATCGCCCCCGTCCTGGAGGGCGACCAGTCCTCGCCCGCGACGGTCGCGGAGGTCATGACGGCGGTGGCCGGCGGCTTCCGTGACGACGACTTCATCAAGGCGGGCTCCCGGCTCCAGATCGAGCGGCCCTACATCAAGGTCGAGATGCCGGTCCCCTACGTCGCCTTCACCGACCTGCTCACCGAACTCCTGGAGAACTGCCGGAAGGCGGGCACCCTGGAGACCGCCGACCCGGCCGCGCTGGCGCGCGTGCTGCGGTCCGCGCTCTTCGGCGCGCAGCACATCTCCTGGGTCCAGGCCAACCGCCAGGACGTCGTCGAGCGCGTGCAGGAGATCGTGGACGTCTTCCTGCCGGTGTACGGGCAGCCGGGCTGACCAGGGCGGCCGGTCCAGGGCAGCCGGTCCAGGGCGGTCAGTCCAGGAAGGCCGCCTCTATCCACCGCCGCACGCCCCTCGGCCGCATGCGGTGCAGCGCGCCCACGGTGTCGGCCACCTGCTGCGCGCCGCCGACTGCGAGGAACTTCTCCCGCACCATCTCCGAGTGGCGCGCCCGCGTGTCGGGACCGGCGGCGCCGACCGGGATGAGACGGCCGCGCGTCACGGTACGGCCGTCGGTCAGCCGTACGGTGACCCGGGCGCCGGTGGCCTTCGTCGAGCGGGTGAAGTCCTGGCCCGCGGTGCCGAGATCGCCGATGAGGCCGACCAGTTCGTCGCCGCCGAAGCCGCGCAGCCAGGGCGCGGCCAGCGGGCCCGCCTCGCGCACGGCCTCCCCGAACGGCGCGTCGGACAGGAACAGTTCGCGGGTCATGCCCGTGTCGTGCTCCAGGCGTACGCGGCCTGCCAGCTCCCAGCGGTCGGGGTCGTCCAGGCGCGGCGAGGAGAAGTCGTCCACCGAGAACTCCCCGGTCAGCAGCGTGGTGGCGACCGGGTAGGGCACGTCGAGGACGAGGGCGCCGAGCGGGGAGCCGGGGCCGTTGACGTACTGGGCCGCGCGCTCGCCCGCGAAGAGGGTGTAGAGGGACGCCTCGACGACGATCTCCGCCACGTCCCGCGGGCGGAGAGGGCCGAGCTCCCGGTGGATCTCCGCGGCGCAGTCCACCGCCGCGTCGATGCCGGGGCCGCCCGGGTGCATCTTGAAGGAGAGCGTGTCGGTGTGCCAGCGGCGGCCGAGCCCCTTGGCCACCGCCTGGGGCAGCGGCACGGTCGCGAAGCGGGCCAGGAAGCCGTCCTGGTGCTCGATGATGTCGGGGGCGCCGCGCAGCCCGGCGGCCGCCGCGTCACAGGCGTCCATGGCGGTGCGTACGGGCGTGAAGGTGTTGAAGAGCCGGGCGTCACTGGCGAGGAAGGCCCGCATCAGCGGCCAGTTGGGCATGGCGAAGGCCAGGCCGAAGGCGTTCTCCCACTGGGCGGCGGGGGCGCGGTCGCAGTGCAGCCGGCCGGCCACCGCGCCCGCGAGGTGGGTGTGCACGGCGCTCTGCCCGCGCAGCGGACCGAGGGTCGCGGAGGCGGTGATGCGGGCCGCGCACTCGTTGGCGGCGACGACGGCCGTCAGGAGTGAGAGCCCGTCGAGCTTGCGGGCGTACGCGAAGGCGAGGGGCACCGCGACCGTCGAGTTCGACAGATGACCGGCGTACGCGGTGTCGTCGAGGTTGAGCCAGGAGCCGAGGGCGGCGAAGACACCGGCGGCGGCGCGCGGGTCGCGCTGCATGGGGTGGCCGAAGGCGGCGACGAGCTTGCGGCCGAGCGGGTGGGCGAGGCCCGCCCTAATGGAGGCGATCTGCGAGAGGACCTGGCTGGCGGCGAGCTTGAGCACCCGGCAGGGGACGTCCTGGGGGCGCAACCGCGCGGCCCACGCGGACAGTTCGCGCAGCGGGGTGTCCGTGGCGGCGCGGGTCGCCGGGGGCCGGGGCCTCTCCCACTGTTCGCAGAGCGTCCGGGCCACGCGTTCGGCGAGGACTGCCGGCATGTGCCGCACCCTTCCTTTACCGGTGTGGTCCGGGGCGGCGGTACGCCGGTGGCGCACGGCCGCCCCGGGGTGATCAGGCCGCGGGGACCTTGTCGAGGAAGCCGTAGACGCCCTTGATGCGGCCGTCGTCGGCGGTGACCGCGACATCGAAGCCGATGGCGATCGGCTCGGCGCCGGGCTCGGTGACCAGGCCCCACTGGAAGCGGGCGATGTTGTGGTGGGTGTCCACCGTGCCGATCAGTTCGAAGCTGAGGCCCTTGAACTGGTCGCGGGCGCCCGCGATGACCGCGCCGACGCCCTCGTGGCCCTCGACCGCGGCGAGCGGGTCGATGTAGGGGGCGTCCGCGGTGAAGAGTTCGGCGATCGCGGCGGCGCGCTTGTCGGCGTCGGCCTCGTTCCAGATGGCGAGGTAGCGGGTGACGGTGTGGGTGAGGTCGCTCATGAGGGCTCCTTGGCCGTAAGGGTCGTAGCTGTAAGGGTTGTAAGGGTCGTACGGGGGCAGGTCAGGCCGGGTCCACCGGCGCCCAGGCGGCGAGCGCTCCCGCCAGCACCTCGAAGGTGGCCGAGGCGCCGATGGTGTGCTGGTACTCGCCGTCGTGCTCCAGGGGCAGCCGCTCGCCGTCGGTCCGCTCGACGGTGATCGAGCGACCGCGCGCGTAGACGGTCGCCGGATGGCCCATGTGCGCGGCTTCCAGGGTCAGTCCGGGCACCTCGGTGGCGGCGACACCGCCACCGATGACGCAGACGTCGAGCAGTCCGTCGTCGAGCAGCGATTCGGGCAGCACCAGGAACCGGCCGCCCCGGTAGCGGCCGCCCCCGACGTTGGCGAGGACGGTCGGCCCCTCGTGCACCACGCGCCCGTCGACGACGACCCGGCCCGGGTAGGGGACGTAGGTCGCGGCGGTGTCGGTGAACGCCTTGGCGTACCGCTCACGTCCGTGGAGCGGGCTGTCCTTCGCGGTGATGAGCGCGTTGGCGATCACACCGCTGCAGGCGCCCAGGTAGACGCGGTTGCCCGTCTCGGCGAGCCGCGCCAGGTCCAGCCGGCGCACGCGGGCGCTGCCGCCCGCCCCGGAGTCGGCGAGCACCGCCTTGAGCGACTCGGTCCAGGGCCGGTCGCCCCAGAGCATCTTGTATCCGGAGTTCCCGGTGCCGCCGGGGACCACCATGAGCGCGGCCCGCCCCGCGGTCCCGTCGAGGCCCTGGACCACCTCGCGGACGGTGCCGTCGCCTCCGATGGCCACGACGAGGTCGGGCGCCCCCTCGGGCCGTTCCAGGGCGCGGCGCACGTAGGCGGTCGCGTCCCCCCGGGCGGTGGTGAGGTGGAGTTCGGTGCGGGAGAGGTGGGCGGAGCACATCTCCCGTACTTCGCGCACCAGTTCAGGGCTGTGGCTGCCGGATGCGGGATTGGCTATGACCAGGGCCCTGGTGGGGCCCGCGGCGTCGCTGCTGTCGGCCATGTCGGGCGTACTCCTTGATCTGGTAGCACCTGCGGAAGACTCTTCCACCGGGCGCTGACGCCGGTCTGACGTGCGGCTGACTCCGTCGCCGGGTGCGCTACCAGGTCACGAGCAGCGAGTCGAGGCCGTAGTTGATCGTGTTCTCGCGGAACGACACCGCCCCGGGGGCGTCCGCGACGCGCAGGCCGGGGAAGCGGCCCACCAGGGCGCGCAGGGCGACCTCCAGCTCCATGCGGGCCAGCGAGGCGCCGGGACACAGGTGCGGGCCGTGGCCGAAGGCGATGTGCCGGCTCGCGTCCCGGTCCAGGTCGAGGCGGTCGCCGCCGGGGAAGACGGTCTCGTCGTGGTTGGCGCTCGGGTAGGCGAGGATCACGCCGTCGCCCTTCGCGATGCGGGCGCCGCCGATCTCGGCGTCGTCGACGGCGACGCGGACCTGGTTGTCCTGGGTGATGGACCAGTAGCGCAGCAGCTCCTCGACGGCCGGGGCGAACAGGTCCGGCTCACGGCGCAGCCGGTCCCACAGGACCGGCTCGCGCAGCAGGCTGAGGACGCTGAGGCTGAGCTGGTGGGCGGTGGTCTCGTGGCCCGCCACCAGGAAGAGCCTCGCCATCGCCACCAGGTCGTCGTGGGACAGCTCGCCCGTGGCCACGTACCGCGTGGCGAGCCGGCTGAGCATGTCCTCCTGGGGGTCACGGCCCTTCCTGCGGATCAGCTCGTCCAGGTAGCGCGTCATCTCCACGAAGGCCGCGTAGATCTGCTCGGGCGTGGCGTCCTGGGAGAGCACGGCCTGGCTCAGCTCGGTGAAGTCGCACTCGTCGGCCTCCGGGACGCCCAGCATGCGGGCGATCACCAGGGACGGCAGCCGGACGGAGAAGGCGGCCACCAGGTCGACCGGGCGCGGCCCCCGCTCCAGCTCGTCGACGAGGCGCTCCACGAGCAGCTCCACCGAGGGCCGCAGCGCGCGGGTGCGGCGGGCGGTGAACTCGGTCATCGCCATCCGGCGCAGCCGTCCGTGCTCGGGCCCGTCCATGCGCGTGAACGACATCACCCGGGGCGCGGGCGGCAGTTGTATACGGACGGGGAAACCGGGCCGGGTGTCGTCCGAGCTGAAACGCGCGTCGGTCAGGACCGCGCGGACATCGGCATAGCGCGTGATGAGCCATGCTTCGCCTGTCCGGATCCGCACCTTGACGGGCCCGCCCCCGCGGAGCCCGGCGTAGGCGTCCGGCGGCGAATAAGGGCAGGTGCGCGGCATGGGCCAGGCAGCGAGCGACGGTTGAATCTCGGACATGACAGGAGTGACCAGCATGACATTCCCCCCCTGGGATATGGCTGATTCCTTTCCGTCATGCTGGCCGAAAGGCCTGATGCTCCCCTGACGCCCTGCTGATCCTCTCCGCGGCCGTCCGCACCACCTCTGACCAGCGCGGGAAACATGGCCGCCACACGCGAAAAGGCGGGGTCCCCGGAGCTTTTCGCTCCGGGGCACCCGCCGTCCGTGCCGCCCGTCCTCCGGGCCTTCGGTCAGCCCTTTTCGGCCTTGCGTGGCAGGAACTGCACCAGGACCGCGACCAGGAGGCAGATGCCGGCCTGGACGTACAGGCTGAACCCGAACCCGTCGGTGTAGCCCTGTGCGGACGGATGCTCGCCGACCTGGTCGAAGAAGACGACGCCGATGACCGCGATGCCCAGCGCGTTGCCCATCTCCTGCCCGGTGGAGAAGACCCCGGAGGCCGCCGCCGCGTGCCCGGGCGCCACCCCCTCGAGGACCAGTGAGGTGAGCGGGGCGACCACAAGGCCCATGCCGAAGCCGCAGACCACCATCGCAGGGACGCACCAGCCGACCGAGCCCGTGGTGCCGAGGGCGGAGGCCGTCTGGGCGAAGGCGACATCGCCCGCCGCCACCACGAGGGCGCCCAGCGCGAGCGCCTGGCGGCCCAGCTTGGCGGCGAACTTGGGCGCCATCGCCGAGGCCACGAAGAAGCCGAGGCCGAGCGGCACGAAGAGCAGCCCCGACTCCAGGGCCGAAGTGCCGTGCCCCTGCTGGAGGTAGAGCGCGAGGACCAGGAAGAAGGAGGCCATCACCGAGAAGTAGACGAGGATGGTGACGGACCCGATGCCGAACGCCCTGTCGTGGAAGAGCGACGGGCTCACCAGCGGCGACTTGCCGCCCGCCGCGAGCCGCCGCTGGCTGAACCAGAACGCGGCGAGCAGCGGCACCGCGGCCGCCATGCACAGCCAGGTCCAGGCGGGCCAGCCCTCCTCGCGGCCGATGACCAGCGGCAGCACGACGGCGGTGAGCCCGGCGGTGACCAGCAGGACACCGATCAGGTCGAGCCCGGTGCGGCCCTCGGACTTCGACTCCGGCACCAGCTTCGGGGTGAGCACGAGGACGAGCACGCCGATCGGCACATTGATCAGGAAGATCGTCCGCCAGTCCATGCCGAAGACGTCGGCCCTGATCAGCAGGCCGCCGATCAGCTGGCCGAAGACCGCGGCCGCGCCGAGCGCGATGCCGTACGCGTTGAACGCGACCGCCCGGTGCTTGCCCGAGTACGTCGTCGTCAGGATGCCGAGCACCTGCGGGATGACCAGGGCCGCGGCCGCGCCCTGGAAGCCTCGGGCGACGATCAGCTCGCCCATGTTCTGGGCGATGCCGCAGGCCAGCGAGGCGAGCGTGAAGAGCGCCACGCCGATCGAGTAGACCCGGCGCCTGCCGTAGATGTCACCGAGCCGGCCGCCGGTGATGAGCAGCGCGGAGAGGCCGATGGTGAAGGTGACGGCGATCAGCTGGATCTCCGCCGCCGTGGCGTGCATGTTCGTCTGGAGCGAGGGGATCGCCACGTTGACGATGAAGAAGTCGAGGTTGGTGATGAAGAGGCCGGCCAGGACGACGAGCAGCGCCCCGTAGGAGGGCTTGGCCGCCGGGGCCCCGTCCGGCGGCGCGGCCTGCGGCACGCCGGGCGGGACGTCCGCGCCCTTGACGCCGGTGTCCGCTCCGGCCTTGACGTCGAGGTCCGCTTCGGTGGTCATGAGCGGCCCGCCAGTCGTCGCAGCCGCTGGGCGAAGTGCGTGGTGACGGCCTCGGCGTGGCTGTCGATGTAGAAGTGGCCGCCCGGGTACTCGCTGTGGCCCAGGTAGTGCGGGCTGCGTCCGGCCCAGTGCGTCATGGCGTCCGGGCTCTCCATCAGCGGGTCGGACGCGCCGCCGTAGGAGACGAGCGGGCAGGCGGTGCCCGCGCCGTCGTCGACGTACTGGGCGGCGACGCGCAGGTCGGCGCGGAGCGCGGGGACGACGAGGGCGAGCATCTGCGGGTTGTCGTAGATCTCGGCGGGGAACGACCCCAACTTCTTGATCCACTCGACGAGTTCGGCGTCCGGCATCCGGCTCTGCTCCTCCGTCGGCTGGAAGAAGCCCTCGGGCGACCAGCCGGACATCCCGACGAGCACCGGCGAGGGCCCGCCCTCCGCCTCCATGCGGATGGTGAGGCGGAACGCCAGCTGCGCGCCGAGGCAGTGCCCGAAGAACGCGAAGGGCCGCTCGTCCAGGTCGTCGACGACCGCCTCGTGCAGCGCGTCGAGCAGCGGGTCCCAGTCCTCGTACGTCATCTCGTCACGCCGGTTGTGGCGGCCGGGCAGGGTGACGGCCTGCGGGGCGATGTCGCCGGGCAGCAGCCGCTCCCAGTCGCGGTAGATGATGGCGCCGCTGCCCGCGTGCGGCAGCATGAACAGCCGTACGGAGGCGTCCTCGGAGGGCACGGCGGGGTGGAACCACTCGCCCGCGGCGGACATCTCCTGGCCCAGGGCGGCGGTGGCGGTGGCGGTGGTCACGACTGTGTTCTCCCAACGGTTGTCTGCTCCCCGATGGCGCGTACCGCGGGCAGCAGCACCTCGGCGATCTCCTTCAACTGCGGCTCCGGGTCGAGCGATCCGACGCGGATGACCAGATGGCGGGCGCCGGCGCGGACATAGGCGCCCAGCCACTCGGCGCAGCTCTCGGCGCTGCCCCAGCCGTAGGCCTGGATGGCCGACATCTGCTCCAGGGAGCGCCCGTAGTAGTGCTCGATGTAGTGCTCGAGTTCGGCCTTGGCCGCCGCCTCGTCGCGGTCGACGGTGACCGTCGCGTACAGCGCGGGGGTCACCGCGCCGGGGGCGCGGCCCGCCGCATCGGCGAGTTCGGCGATACGGGCGCGGGCCCTGCCGTACGCCTCGGCGTCGGGCAGGAACGGCAGCCAGCCGTCGTACTTCTCGGCGGCCCTGGCGAGCACCTTCGGGGTGTCGCTGCCGGCCAGCCAGAGCGGCGGGCCGCCGGGCGAGGCGGGCTTGGGCAGCCGCTCGAGGCGTTCGGCCTGCCAGAACTTTCCCTGGAAGTGGGTGGGTTGGTCCTCCTCACCGGAGCGCCAGGCGGTGCGCCACAGCGCGGTGATCTCGTCGAGCCGCCCCACCCGCCCGGCGAAGGACGCGCCGACGGAGGCGAACTCCTCCTCCGTCTCGGGCATCGGGAAGCCGGAGCCGAGCCCGAGGACGAGACGGCCGGCGGCCACGTGGTCCAGGCTCGCGATCATGTGGGAGCCGATCAGCGGGTGGCGCAGGGCGGGTGTGAACGCGGCTGTGCCGACGGTGATGCGCTCGGTGGCGGCGGCGGCCGCGGAGAGCACCACCAGCGGGTCGAGGCGCGGCCGGGCGGTCAGCGAGTCGCCCGCCCACAGCGAGTCAAAGCCGAGCGCCTCGGCCTGCCGGGCGAAGTCGAGCAGCGGGGCGGCCGCGTAGGTGCCGTTGATGGCCTGTTCCCGGGTGGGCAACAGGATGCCGATGCGCAGGGGCCCGGCAGAGGGCTGCATGGGGTGCTCCGTTTCGTCTGGCGGAGAGGCGGGTCGGATGGCGTGCGTCAGGCGTGCTGGCGCTGCGGCGGCAGCGAGGCCGTCCGTGCCGAGTCGCGGCGCTGGACGGGCAGGGTCAGGCGCTCGGCCGACGGGGGCGCGTCGGCGGTCAGCCGGTCCCGCACCTCGCGGCGCAGGATCTTCCCCGAGGGGTTGCGCGGCAGCTCGTCGGCGAAGTGGAAGGCGCTCGGGATCTTGTAGTCGGCGAGGTGGGCGCGGAGGGCGACGAGCAGTTCGCGGGGCTTGACGGTGGCGCCGGGCCGCAGGACGACGACGGCGTGCACGGCCTCGCCCCAGTGCGGGTCGGGCACTCCGACGACGGCGGCGTCGGCGACGGCCGGGTGGGCGGCGAGCGCCTTCTCGACCTCGGCGGGGTAGATGTTCTGCCCGGCCACGATGATCGTGTCGTTCATGCGGTCGCGCAGGTACACATAGCCGTCCTCGTCGAGGTAGCCGGCGTCGCCCATGTGCAGCCACTCCCCCACGACGGTCCGCTCGGTGGCCTCGGGGAGGTTCCAGTAGCCGAGCATGCGGGAGGGGGTGCGGACGCAGATCTGGCCGGTCTCGCCGGGCGGCAGGCTCTCGCCGTCCGGGCCGATGACCTTGACCTCGTTGCCGGGGCAGGGCCTGCCGACCGACTTCAGGAGGCCGGTGCCGGGGCGGTGGGCCTCGGGCGGCAGGCAGACCGCGACGCTGCCGGTCTCCGTACTGGCGTAGATCTGCGCGAACTGGCAGCCGAACACCGCCAGGCAGCGCTCCAGCAGCGTCTCCGACATCGGCGCCGCCCCGTAGGCGATCTTGCGTAGTGAGGCGAACGCGTCCGGTCCGGCGCCGCGTTCGGCCATCAGCATCTGGAGCATGGCGGGCGCGGCGAAGGTGATGGTGACGCGGTGCTCCCGGATGAGGCGTACCGCCTCCTGGGGGATGAACTGCGGCATGACCACATTGGTGGCCCCGGCGTTGAAGGTGTGCATGAACCAGCCGATGCCCGCGATGCCGAAGCCCGGCAGGGAGATCAGGCTGACGTCGTCCGGCAGCCAGTCGAGCCAGTCGGCGCTGTGTTCGCGCATCGCGGCGGGCAGCGTGAAGAAGCTGCGGTGGGCGAGGACCGCGCCCTTGGGGAGCCCGGTGGTGCCGCTGGTGTAGATCTGGACGACCGCGTCGTCGGGTCCGGTGCCCGGCTCCAGGTCGGTGTTGGGGTGGTTGGCGTACCAGGCGGGCAGGCCGGTGCCGCGCGCCGGTTCGCCCTCGCTGTCGGTGCCGTCGACGCGGACGACCGTACGCAGCCCCGGGAGCAGCGGTTTGACGCGGTCCGCGGTCTCCCAGAACTCGTCGTCGACGAAGAGGAGCACGGCGCCGGAGTCGCGCAGGATGTGGTCCACCTCGCCCTGGGTGAGGCGCCAGTTGACCGGGACGAGGACGGCACCGGCCTTGGCGCAGGCGAGGATCGTGAGGTAGTAGTTCTCCGATTCGCGGCCCAGGTAGGCGACGCGGTCGCCGAGCTTGATCCCGGCGTCGCGCAGGGCGTGGGCCGCGCGGTTGCTGTCCCTGTGCAGCTTCCCGTACGTGGTGGTGCGGCCCTCGCAGATGATCGCCGCGTGCTCCGCCCGGCCTCCGGCGTGCGCCCTGGAGGTGCGGGTCAGCGTCCAGTTGGTGGTCGTGTGGTTCTCCACTGTGGTCTCCCGTCAGGGGTGCTGCTGGGTGGCCGGGGCGAGGCGCCCGTCGAGGAACTCGGTGAGCCTGCGGACCGTCGGGTGGTCGAAGGTCAGCGAGGCGGGCAGCGGCAGCCGGAACAGCGTCTCCAGGCCGCCCTTGACGGTCTGGGCCATCAGCGAGTCCAGGCCGAGCGAGACGAACTCGGCGTTCGGGTCGAGGTCGTCCTCGGCGTCCATGTGCAGGGCGTCGGCGACCTTCTCCCGCACGGCCGCGGCGATCAGGGCCGTACGCTCCGGCTTCGGCAGGGCGGTGAGCGCGGCGAGGTCGAGGCCGGTGCCGTCCGCGCCGCCCTGGTCGTGCCGGGCGAGCCGGTCGTAGAACGCGTCGTCCACGCCGCCGCCCGCCACATACCGCGCCCAGTCGAACTCGCCCACCACCCGGCGGCTGCCGGGCCGCTGCCAGAGCCGCGCGAGGGTGTCGAGCGCCCGGGTGGGCGAGAAGAAGCGGACGCCGCTGCGGTCGATCTCCTGGGCGAGCTGCTCGTCGAGCCTGGCGGACATGCCGACCCTGGCCCAGGCGCCCCAGTTGACCGAGAGGCCGGGCAGCCCGCGCAGGCCGCGCCACTCGGCGAGGCCGTCGAGTCCGGCGCTCGCCGCGGCGTAGTGGCCCTGGGTGGCGCCGCCGAGCACGGAGGCGATCGAGGAGTACGTCACGAAGAAGTCGAGGTCGGGGAAGAACTCCTCGGCGGCCTCGTGCAGCAGCCAGCCGCCGTACGCCTTGGGGGCGAGCTGGGCGTCGATGGACTCCCAGGTCAGCTCGGCGATCAGCTTCTTGTCGAAGGAGCCGGCCGCGTGCACGACACCACCGACCGGGTGCGGTCCTGCCGCGAGGCCGGCGGCCAGTCGGCGCACGTCGTCGGCGCTGCTCACATCGGCCCGTATGACGGTGACCTCGGCCCGCTCGGACAGTTCGGCGAGGACCGGCGCCGCCTCCTCGGTGGCGCGTCCGCCGCGGCTGACCAGGGTGAGGTGCCGGGCGCCGAGCGAGACCAGTTTGCGGGCGGTGACCAGGCCGAGGCCGCCGAGACCGCCGGTGACCAGGTACGTGCGGTCGGGGCGGACGCGGGCCGGGGCGGGCTCGGCCTCCGGTCCGCCGGGCACGTCCACCCACACCTCGCGGGCTCCGGAGGCGGCGGTGCGCAGCGCCTCCCCGATCTCCTCAAGGCGGAACGCCGTGGCCCCGCCCCTCCCCTTGCCGCCTGCCCTGCCGCTCGCCGCGCCGGGGGCGAGGGCCACCTCGGTGGCGGGGACGGTGAGGGTGGCGCACAGGGCGCCGTCATGACGTACGTACACCTCGTCGCCCGCCGTGAACGCGGCCTCGGCGCCTGCCGCGAGGACTGTTCCCGCGGCCAGTGAGCCGAGCACGGGGCCCGCCCCTGCGGGCTGCTCGCCGTCCAGGGCGGCCCGGGCGTCGGCGGCGGTGAGGGCGACCGACGCGACCCGCACCTGGACCTCGCCGGCCGCGGGGGCGCGGTCGTCGGCGGGGGCGAGGGCGAGGTCGGAGAGGTCGCCGGAGTCCGGGGTGCGCAGGGCGAAGCCGCCGGGCCAGGTGCGGGCGGCGTCGCCGGGCAGCAGCCTGCGGACGTGGCGCCGGCCCGCGCGCAGGGCGACCTGGTACTCGCCGGGTGCCTCGGCGCGGACCTCGTCGAGCAGCGCCGAGAGGTCGCCGCCGGGCTCGATGTCGACGAGCGTCGCGCGGTACTGGGGCGACTCGGTGAGCAGCACCCGGCCGAAGCCCCACAGGGTGGCGGCGCCGAGGTGCGCGCCGGTGCCCGCCCCGTCGCCGGGCAGCCGCTGGGCGCCCTCGGTGACCAGCCACAGCCGGGGCGGGCGCTGCTGGGCGGCGGCGTCCAGGACGGTCAGCAGGCCGAGCAGGTCGCGGTAGTTGTGCTCGCACTCGGCGCGCATCAGCTCGGCGGACATGGCGCCGGGCAGCTGCCGCCAGCTCCAGCAGACGTCGGTGACGGAGGTGTCCTCCAGGGCGGCCTTGAGGGCGGCGGAGTCGGCGACCGGGGTGACGCGCGGGCCGCCGTCCGCCGTGGGGGCGCTGTCGGTGCGGCCGAGGAGCAGGAGGTGCCGGGGTGCCGTGCCGGAGGCGAGGGCGGGCAGGGCGCGGCGCACCCACTCCGGGCGGTGCAGGAACTGGCGGCGGCCCGAGGGGACTTCGGGGCGGGCGAGGGTGACGCCGCCGAGTTCGAGTACCGGGTTGCCGTCCTCCAGGACCAGGATGTCGGCGAGGCGCCGGTCCCGTTCCGTGGCGACGCGGGCGACGACGGTCAGCCGCTCGGCGCGGGGCTTCTTGAAGTGCCGTACGGAGGCGATCTCCCGGGCGAGGAAGACGGGGCCCTCGGGGTCGAGGGCGATGGCCGCCGCCACGGCCGCCTCGATCAGCTCGGCGGGCATCTGCTCGACGGCGGTGGTGCCCCGGCAGCTCAACTCAGCGCTGTGGCACCCGTCTTGGTGGCGGGCGGCGCTCACCAGGGCGCGGGCGCGCGGGCCGTGCGGGCGGCCCACCGAGGCGAGGTCGGTGTAGAGGTCCTCGGCGTCGCTCTCCAGCACGACGGGCCCGAGACCGAGCCCGGCCAGCACCGGGTCGTCCTGGGTCTGGCCGGTACCGGCGGCGAACACGGCGGTGGCGTGCACCAGTTCGGTGCCGTCCTCGCCGTCGGCGGCCTTCTCCGGCACGCTCAGGACCGTCACGTCTGCGCCGCCGTCCGCGCGCGGCCGCAGCCGGGTGGTCAGCGTGCAGGGCGTGTCGGCGGTCAGGGTGAGCGGTTCGCGGAGCCGCAGCTCCTGGAGGGCGGTGCGGGTGTGGCCGTGCACGGCGTCCTGGAGCGCGAGCAGCAGGTCCACATAGGCGCTGGCGGGCAGTGTCGTACGGTCGCCGTCGGCGAAGTCGGCAAGCGCGCCCAGCTCTTCGGCGGTGAACTCGGCCGTGAACTCCCGTACGTCGCCGACCGGTTGGCTCTCGGTGCCGAGCATCGGGTGGTGCGCCACGCCGCCCCGCGCGCCGCCCTTGCGGGGGGTCGCGGTGGGCAGCCAGTAGCGCTTGCGCTGGAAGGCGTACGTGGGCAGCGCCGTCTTGGCGGGGACGATACGGTCCTCGTGGTAGCCGGACCACGAGACCGGCAGGCCCGCGGTGTAGTACTCCGCGAGCGCCCGCAGCGTGGTGTCGCCGCCCCGGTCGCGCCGCCGCAGGCTGGCCAGCCAGAGGTGGTCGGCGACGGGCAGCGAGCGCTGGGCGAGGGCGGTCAGCGCGGTGGAGGGGCCGATCTCGACGAGGGCGTGGCGGCCGCGCCGGGCGACCGCGCGGATCCCGGAGAGGAACTGCACGGGCTCGCCGATGTGCCGCACCCAGTAGTCGGGGGTGCCGATCTCGGCGAAGCGGGCGAGCTTGCCGGTGACGTTGGAGATGAGGCTGATGGACGGCTCGCGGAAGGTGAGGCCGTCCAGGGCGGCACGGAAGTCGTCGTACACCTCGGCCATGAGCGGCGAGTGGAAGGCGTGCGAGACGGCCAGCTGGTCGACGCGCAGCCCCTGGGCGCGCAGTTCCTCGGTGACCTGCGCGAGCGCTTCCGCGCCGCCGGAGATCACGCACTGGTCGGGGGCGTTCGATGCGGCGAGCGCCAGGTCGGGGTGGGGCTCGAGGAGCGGCAGGACGTCCTCGGCGGGGGCGCCGATCGCGGCCATGCCGCCCTCGGCGCGCACGGCCTGCATGAGGCGGGCGCGGGCGGCCACCAGCGTCACGGCGTCCGGGAGGCTGAACAGGCCCGCCACGGCGGCGGCCGAGACCTCGCCGATGCTGTGGCCGATGAGCACGTTCGGGCGCACGCCCCAGGCCATCCAGAGCTGGGCGAGCGCGTACTCCAGGGTGAAGAGGGCGGGCTGGGTGTACTCGGTGCGGTCGATCGCCTCGGGGTCGTCGGCGGTGCCGAGCACCAGGTCCCGTATGGAGCGCCCCAGATGCTCCGCGAAGAGGCGGTCGCATTCGTCGACGTGGCGGCGGAAGACCGGGAAGCGCTCGTACAGGTGGGCGCCCATGCCCGCGTACTGCGAGCCCTGCCCGCTGAACATGAACGCGACCTTGCGGATGCCGGCCGGGCCCTGGTGGTCGTGGTCGGCGGCCTTGTCCAGAAGCTTGGTGAGCGCGGCGCGGTCGGTGACCGGGCCCGCGACGCGGTAGGGGTGGTGGGTGCGCGAGACGTTGCCGGTGTAGCAGAGGGCGTCGACCGGCAGGTCCGGGTCCTCGTCGAGCAACCGCCGGTAGTTCGCCACCTGTTCGCGGAGGGCGGCGGCGGTCTTGGCGGAGAGCGTGAACATGGGGGTCGCGGGCGCCTCGCCGGTCGCGGTCTCCCGCTCCTCGGCGGCCGGGGGCTGCTCCAGGACGACCGCGCCGATCGTGCCCGCGAAGCCGAAGCTGTTGACGACCGCGCGCCGCACCGGCGCCTTCCACGGCTCGCAGGCGGTGGGCACCCGCACCGGGTACAGGTCCCAGGGGATGCGGCCGGAGGGCGTGTCGAGGTTGAGGTGCGGGTAGATCGTGGCGGACCGGATCTGCAGGACCGCCTTGATGACGCCGACGATGCCGGAGGCGGGCTCCATGTGGCCGAGGTTGGTCTTCACCGAGCCGACGAGCAGCGGGTCGCTCTTGGTGTGCGAGTCGGCGAAGGTGTCCCCGATGGCGCCGAACTCGATGGGGTCGCCCAGCGGGGTGCCGGTGCCGTGCGCCTCCACGTACTGGATGTCCTCGGGCGCGAGCGCGGCGGCGGCGAGCGCGGAGCGGATCACCTTCTCCTGCGCGGGGCCGTTGGGCACGGTCAGGCCCGCGCTGTCGCCGTCCTGGCCGACGGCGGTGCCCCGGACGAGGGCGAGGACGGTGTCGCCGTCGCGGGTGGCGTCCGAGAGCCGCTTCAGTACGAGGATGCCGCACCCCTCCGCGCGGGCGTACCCGTCGGCGGACTCGTCGAAGGTCTTGCACTGCCCGTCGGGGGACAGCATCTGCGCGTTGGAGAACATCACCGGGATGCGCGGGTGGTGCAGGGCGTTGACGCCGCCGCACAGCGCGATGTCGGTCTCGCCCGCGCGCAGCCCCTGGACGGCGACGTGCAGGGCGGCGAGCGAGGAGGAGCAGGCGGTGTCGACGCTCATGCTCGGGCCGCGCCAGCCGAGGAAGTACGACAGGCGTCCCGAGAGCGGGAACATGGTGATGCCGGAGGCGAGCAGGCCGTCCAGTTCCTCGTAGGGCAGGGAGTCCAGTTCGAGGGCGTAGTCGATGGAGCTGGCGCCGATGTAGACGCCGCCGTTGCCCCGGCGCAGCGGCGCGGGGTCGATGTTGGCGTGTTCGAGGGCCTGCCAGGCGGTCTCCAGCAGCATGCGCTGCTGGGGGTCCATGTACTGGGCCTCCTTCGGGGAGATGTTGAAGAAGGCCGCGTCGAAACGGTCGATGCGGTCGAGGAATCCGCCGGACGTCGTATGGATCTTCCCCTTGTCGTCCGGGCTCTGCGGGGTGAACGCCTCGACGTCCCACCGGTCGCCGGGAATGGGTCCGATCCCGGACCGTCCTTCGCGCAGGAAGGCGTCGAATTCATCCAGGGAATTGCTGCCGCCGGGGAATCGCAGGCCCACGCCGACGATCGCGATCGGCTCCGGCGTCCGGTCGGACACCTGATTCTTCTCTGATTCCTCGCGCGGCATACCGCGTCTCCTTCTGTCCGGGACCCTGGTGGATCAGTTGGTGCTGGGTATCGCGCCGGTCACTGCGTGGGACGGGTCGGAGACCGCGTCGACGAGATAGTCGAGGAGCCGGCCGACCGTGGGCTCGTTGAAGAGCACGTTCGCGTTGATGGAGAGGTCGAGGATCCCCTCCAGGGTCCGCCTCATCTCGGTGAGCTTCAGCGAGGTGAGGCCGAGGTCGAAGTAGCTGATGTCGAGCGGCAGTTCCTCCGCGTCGTCCATGAGCAGGGTCGCCCTGAACTGGCTGACGAGGAGCTGCTCCATTTCCTCGGCGAGTTCCGCCCTCGGAAGTTCGCGAAATTGCTGAAGAGTCATGTGTTCGGGAGACATGCGGCCATGAAAGCAATGCGGGCTGACGCCTCACTGACATCGCGCGCGTACCCTGCGGGCGCGCCACTCAGTCACCTCTTTCCGTAACTTGCCGCGGGGTTGTCTCAATCAATTCGTCCGGGCCAATCAGTACGGCGTCAGCGCCGGGTCAGATCCCGCTGTCAGGATCGAGATGCTTCGCAAGGGCTCACCAGATCGGAATCCACTCGGAGATACCCCACCCGAAAGGCTGATAATGCGCGGCGCCATACAGGAGGAAAGTGCTCCGGCACATTCCGGACTCAAGAGCTACGACCTCTACATCGCTGGCAAGGACGTCGCGGGTGACGGGTGGGTCTACACCGTCAGCGGGCGCTCCCTGCTGGAGGACGTCTTCACCAGCGTGAGCCTCAAGCGCACGCTGGAGCAGGACCCCGAATCCGACGCGGCCAACCACCCCTATGTCGTGGGGCGGTGCGCGATCGCCGACGACTCCGCCATCGACCTCGCCACGCAGGCCGCCGCCGCGGCCGCCCCCGACTGGGCGGCGGTGCCGCAGGAGCGGCGGATGCGGCTCGGCACCCGGTTCCGCGAGGAACTGATCAAGCACCAGGACGAGTTCCTGGAGATGCTGGTCGCCGAGTCCCACCCGGTGAAGCTGGCCCGCTGGGAGCTGAGCTGCCTGCTCCAGATCTACGCCCCCGGCTCCCTGCGCTGGTACACGAAGCAGATGCGGGTCGAGAAGGAGTACGGCGGCCGCAAGCTGATCCTGCAGCGCCAGCCGGACGGCGTGGTGGCCTTCAACCCGCCGCAGAACGCCCCGCTGCCCAGCGCCGCGCTCTCCGTCCTCGCCCTGATGGCGGGCAACGCCGTCGTCGTCCGGGCACCGCGCAGCATCGCCCTGTCCACCATGTGGCTGCTGCGGGACATCGTGGCGCCGCTCCTGGAGGAGTTCGACGCCCCCGCCGGTGTCCTGAACGCGGTGTGCAGCAATCCCAAGCAGACCCTGGACCGCTGGGTCGCCGATCCGCTGATCAACGACATCTTCTACATCGGCGGCAGCCAGGAGGGCCTGCGCTTCGAGCAGGCGTGCGTGGCCAACGGCAAGAAGCCGATCCTGGAACTCGCCGGCAACGACGGCATCGTGGTGTGGAAGGACGCCGACGTGAAGTGGGCGGCCGAGGCGATCACCGAGTCGTTCTTCGGCTCCGGCCAGATCTGCATGGTCCCCAACTACGTGCTGGTCCACCCGGCGGTCGCGGACGCGCTCATCGCCGAGGTCAAGGAGCAGGTCAAGGCGATCAAGCCGGGCTTCCCCGAGGAGGAGGACGTCCTGCTCTCGCCGGTCCGCCGCAGCGAGCGCTTCTTCCGCCTCCTGCGCCAGGCCCTGGACAACGGCGCCGAGCTGGTCACCGGCGGCCACCGCACCGAACTCGACGGCACCCCCTCCGAGACCGGTGTCTTCCTCCAGCCCACCGTCGTACGCGTCGACGGCCTCGACCGGGCCCGCACCTACGACGTGGTGCGCGAGGAGACGTTCTTCCCGCTGATCCCCGTCATCGTGCCGGAGGCCGACAACGACGACGCGCTCCTCGAGGACTTCCTGCGCTTCGTCAACTCCAACGAGTACGGGCTGCGCAACTCCCTCTGGTCGCGCTCCGACCACGTCATCGACACCTTCGTGCGCCGCGTCGTCAACGGCGGCCTTCTGAAGGTCAACGACTCCCACATCGGCTTCCTGCCCTATCTGCCCAGCCACGGCGGCACCGGCCGGACCGGCGGCGCCTTCGGCGAGGCCAACTACCCGATGCTCAAGACCTCCCACGTGCAGGGCGTCAGCATCGCCCGTGACGTCAGCCCCTACGACGCGGTCTTCGGCGCCTTCGACGACTGAGCCGCACCCATCCCCACGGACCCACGGAGGTTCTGACGTGCGTTCCCTCGATGCCGCTCGGGCCGTCTGCGAGCGCTACCACCCCGGCCTGCTCAAGGAGCTCGAACAACTCCCCTACACCGAGCGGGAGAAGCCCGGCAGCCCGATCATCGACCTCTTCCGCATCCACGGCGGGGTCGGCCTGCTGATCCCCGAGAGGTTCGGCGGCCACGGCGCGGCCCCGCTCGACGCGCTCCACACCCAGCTGGCCCTCGGCGCGCTCTCGCCGTCCCTCGTCGCGGCCGTCTCCATGCACCACTTCACCGTCGCCATGCTCTACTCGCTGGCCACCGAGAAGGGCCGGCTCACCGACGCCCAGACCGAGCTGCTGCGCCGGGCCGTCCCCGAGCAGCAGGTGATGGCATCCGGCTGGGCCGAGGGCCGCACCGAGCAGAACATCCTCACCCCGGCGGTGACCGCACGCCCGGTCGAGGGCGGCTATCTGCTCTCCGGCTCCAAGAAGCCGTGCAGCCTCTCCCGCTCCATGAGCCTGCTCACCGCGAGCATCGCCATCCACGGCCTGGAGGGCGACCCCGAACTGGCGCTCGCCCTGGTGCCCGCCGACGCGCCCGGCCTGACCGTCCACCCCTTCTGGGGCAACGAACTGCTCGCCGCCGCCGAGAGCGACGAGGTGCGCCTGGAGGACGTCTTCGTACCGAAGGACATGGTCGTCCGCGCCGGGGCCGACGATCCGCGCCGCCTGGACGACCTGCAGACCGCCGGGTTCGTCTGGTTCGAGATGCTCATCACCGCCGGGTATCTGGGCGGCGCGGCGGCCCTTGTCGAGCAGGTCCAGGAGCGCGAGCGCGGCAGCGTCCATGAGCGGGCCGCCCTCGCGGTCGAACTGGAGGCCTCCCTGGCGCTGCTCGAAGGAGTGGCCCGCGCGATCGGCCCCGAGCCGGGCGACGAGGCCTCGGTGGCCCGGGTGCTCGTCGCCCGCTACGCCGTGCAGAACGCGCTGCCCCGCATCACCGCGCGCTCCCTGGAACTCCTCGGCGGCCTGGACTTCATCCGCTCGTCCGCCCACGCCCTCGAGGCCGCCGCGTCCACCGCGCTCGCCTTCCACCCGCCGGGCCGCGGCGCCGCCGCCGAGCCGCTCCTTCGCTACTTCGACGGAGGCCCGCTGGTCCTCGCCTGACCACCGGCCCCGACCGCACCGCTTCTTTGGAGTGAGAAAACCGTGACCGTAACCCAGGAAACCCCGGCAGCGACCGGGGCGCCGGCGGCCTCCGGCGCCTCCGCGGCCGACACCGAGGCGGAGATCCTCGGCCTGTACCGCGCCCACCTGAGCAAGGGCAGGGCCACCCTCGCCGAACTCTTCGGCAGCCACATGGAGGTGGCATCCGAAGGCGCCTGGCTCACCACGAGCGACGGCGAGCGCTTCCTCAACACCGGCGGCTACGGCGTCTTCATCATGGGCGCCCGCCACCCCATCGTGATGGAGGAGGTGGAGCGCCAGCTGCGTACGCACCCCACCGCCACCCGCATCCTCCTCGAACCGACCGTGGCCCGCGCCGCCGAGGCGCTGGTCTCCGTGATGCCGGAGGGCCTTGACCGAGTGCACTTCGCGCTGTCCGGCGCCGAGGCCGTGGAGACCGGCCTGAAGCTGGCCCGCGCCGGCGGCTTCAAGCGGACCGTCTCGATGCGGGGCGGCTACCACGGCAAGACGCTCGGCGCGCTGTCCGCCACCGCGAAGGAGGTCTACCAGAAGCCGTTCCGGCCGCTGATCCCCGACTTCCAGCACCTGCCGTTCGGTGACGCCGACGCCCTGGAGGCGGAGTTGTCCGCCCACCCCGGCGAGGTCTGCGTCATCCTGGAGCCCGTCCAGGGCGAGGGCGGCGTCATCCTGCCGCCCAAGGGCTATCTGAAGCGGGTCGAGGAACTGGTCCGCGAGCACGACGGGTTCCTCATCCTCGACGAGGTGCAGTCCGGCTTCGGCCGCCTCGGCGAATGGTGGGGCGCCGACATCGAGGGCGTACGCCCCGACGTGCTGCTCGCGGGCAAGGCGCTCGGCGGCGGTGTGCTGCCGGTCTCCGCGGCGATCGCCACCCGCAAGGCGTTCCGCCCCTTCGACAAGGACCCCTACGTCCACACCGCCACCTTCTCCGGCCAGCCCGTCCTGATGGCCGCGGTCCAGGGCGCGGTGCGGGCGATGAAGGAGGAGCGCCTGGTCACCCGGGCCACCGACCTGGGCGCCGTGCTGCTGCCGCGGATCGCCGAGATCGCCTACCGCAACATCCCCGAACTCGTCGTCGACGTACGCGGCCAGGGGCTGCTCATCGGAGTGGAGCTGGTCGAGGCCGGTCTCGCCGGCGAGCTGCTGATCGAACTGTTCAACCACGGGGTGGTCGCGAACCACTCCATGAACGGCAGCTCGGTGGTGCGGTTCACGCCGCCCGCCGTCCTCAGCGACACCGACGTGGAGTTCCTCCTCAACTCCTTCGACCTGGCCACCCGCGACCTCGTGCGCGGCGCGGCCACCATGCCGGAAGGCGGTAACTGATCGTGCGGCACGTAGAACTGGAAGCAGTGGTCCCCGCGGTGCAGGTCTCCACGGTCTTCGACGCCGTGATGCGCTGGGAGAAGTACCCGGACCTGGCCCCCCACGTGAACTCCACCACCGTCCACGCCTCGCTGCCCGAACCCCGGTGCAGTTCCAGCTGGGAGCTGCACTTCCGCAGCGGCCTGCTGCGCTGGACCGAGGACGACACCTTCCTGCCGGAGCAGGGCGAGATCCGCTTCGAGCAGTCCGAAGGGGACTTCGACTCCTTCACCGGCACCTGGGCGCTGACGCAGGCCGGTGAGGACGTCGCCGTCCGCTTCGACGCCGAGTTCGACTTCGGCATCCCGAGCCTCGAGGGCATCCTCGACCCGATCGCCGAGCGGGTCATCAAGGAGACCGTCGCCTGGGCGCTGACCGGTCTGTTCCCCCAGACGCGGATCGCGGGCGGCATCGAACTGTCGCAGCCCGCCGCCGTCGGCGCCTGAGACCTTAGCCAGGAGCTGACCATGGACCAGGCCAATCCTTTCGAGACGCCGAAGACGTTCTCCCTGCACCGCGCCGAGTACCTGGTGGGCTTCGCGGTCTCCACCGGGCTGCTCCTCGCGCACATCGACGAGATCCGCTGGATCCCGGCGGTCGCCCTCTTCCTCTACATCGACCTGATCGGCTACATCCCCGGCGCGATCGCCTTCAAGCGCAGCGGCGGGAAACCGATCTCCAAGGTGTACTACGTCCTCTACAACGTGATGCACAGCCTCATCACCCAGGCCGCCGTGGCCGCGCTGTGGTGCTGGCTGATCGGTCCCGAGTGGGCGCTGCTCGTGCTGCCCTTCCACCTCTTCGGCGACCGGGGCCTGTTCGGCAACTTCATGAAGTCGTTCGCGCTGCCCTTCGAGCCCGTGCGGCAGACCGGCTATCTGCGGCTCCTGGACGACCTCGGGGTCGCCCACCCCAAGCCGGTCGGCCACGCGCAGGACCCGGAGCCGGTCGGGCACATCGCCGAGGCGCCGCGCCCCGCGGCCCGGGCCCGCGAGGAGGCGCTGCGATGAGCACGCTCACCCCGCTGCGCCGCCCGGTGCGCCAGGACCCGGCGGAGCGGCGCCGGGCGCTGTACCACCTGGCCTCGCCCGTGTCGGTGCTGACCGTCGGCCACGCCGGGCTGCTGCACGGCACCACGGCGAGCACGGTGACGCTGGTCTCGCGCGAGCCGCTGCTGATCGGGGTGGCGCTGCGGCCCGGATCGTCGTTCGCGCGGCTCGCCGCCGCCGAGGGGCGGTTCGTCGTCAACGTGCTGGACGGCGGGCAGGGCGATCTGGCGCGGTGGTTCGCGGACAGCTCACGGCCCGACGGCAGCGCCCAGTTCGACGGGGTGCCCTGGACGGCCGACGCCTACGCCGGTGCCCCGCGGCTGACCGAGGCGCTCGCCCACTACTCGTGCCGGCTCCACTCCTCGCACCGGGCGGGCGACGGCGAGGTGCTGCTCGGCTATGTCGTGCGCGCCACCGCCGAGAGCGGCCCGCCGCTGTTCAGCTACGCGGGCGGCCTCTTCGCAGGCTCCCTGCATCCCGCCCGCACCACGAAGGAGACATCGGCATCATGACCGGTTCTGTGGCCCCCGAGGCCGACTGGGACAAGGCACCAGGACTGCTCGACGGCGCGAAGGAGCTCACCCTCGGCCCCGACGACTGCGACCTCGCCTACTGGTTCACCTCCGTCGCCCAGGGCACCCTGCGCGACCGAGGAGCGACCGGCCACCACGAGAACGCGACCGTCCCCGACTTCCTGAAGGCACCGGGGCCGCTGCGCGACGCGCTGGTCCTGGAGTTCGGCTTCCGCGGGCTGTCCGAGGAGATCGCCACCCGGCTGCTCGGCCACTATGTGGCGCTCGCCCCGGGCGTGCCCGAGATGGAGTTCTACGCCACCCAGCTCATCGACGAGGCCCGGCACGCCCGCGTCTTCCGCAACCACCTGGTGGAGCTGGGCCACCCCGCGGACACGCTCCTGAAGGACATCGACGAGATGGCCGCGGACTACCGCGAGCGGGTCCTGAACCCGGTCGTCGACTTCACCCTCGACATCGTCCGCGACCAGGGCGACTTCGCGGGCGGCGTCGCCGTCTTCGCCATCGTCATCGAGGGCGTCCTCGCCCCGGCCGCCGAGCTGAGCGAGCGCAAGTGGACCCCGCTCTCCCCGGCCACCGGGGAGATCTCGCGCGGCACCGCCATCGACGAGATCCGCCATCTGACGGTGGCCAGCACCATCCTGCGCGACCACGTCGTCGCCCACCCCGAGTACCGCCCGCGTCTGCTGGAGATCCTGCGGGCCGGGGTGAAGCTGTGGGACGAGATCCCCGACAGGGAGTTCGTCATCCACCGCGAGGAGCTGTTCCAGAAGGGCATGGCCGACCACGCGGACAAGATCGGCGACTACGAGATCTGGCCGGGCGTACGGATGCTCGACACCACGCCCGAGCAGCGCTACGACATGGCCGAGCGGTGGACCGACGAGATGGCCGAGTCCCGTATGGCGTACATGGGGCTGCCCGTCGAGGTCCTGAGCAGTCCGGAGCCGGGCGCATGAGCGGCGCGGCCCGGCCGCTCGGCCGGTCGGCGGTGGTCTGCGGCATCGGCTCCTACGTGCCGCCGAACAAGGTGACCAACGACGAGCTGTCGCGGCGCCTCGACACCTCCGACGCGTGGATACGCTCCCGCACCGGAATCGCCGAGCGCTACATGGTCTCGCCCGGCACCGCCACCTCCGACCTGGCGGTCCAGGCCGGTCTGCGCGCGCTGAAGTCGGCGGACACCGAAGAGGTGGACGCCGTCGTCCTGGCCACCACCACCCCCGACCAGCCGTGCCCGGCGACCGCGCCGACGGTGGCGGCGCGGCTCGGCCTCGGCCAGGTCGCGGCGTTCGACGTGGCCGCCGTCTGCTCCGGCTTCCTCTACGGGCTGGCCACGGCCTCGGGGCTGATCGCCTCGGGGGTGGCCGGGCGGGTGCTGCTGGTGGCGGCCGACGCCTTCACCACGATCATCGACCCGGAGGACCGCACCACCGCGGTGATCTTCGCGGACGGCGCGGGCGCCGTGGTCCTGCGGGCCGGGCGGGCGGACGAGCCGGGCGCGGTGGGCCCGCTCGTCCTCGGCAGCGACGGCGAGCTGAGCCATCTCATCGAGGTGCCCGCGGGCGGCTCCCGGCAGCGCTCGGCGGGCACCGCGCCCGAGCCGGGCGACCAGTACTTCCGGATGCTCGGCCGCGACACCTACCGGCACGCGGTGGAGCGGATGACCGCCACCTCGCGGGAGGCGGCCGAGCGGTCCGGCTGGCGGCTCGACGACATCGACAGGTTCGCCGCCCACCAGGCGAACGCCCGCATCCTCGACTCGGTCGCGGAGCGGCTCGGCATCCCCGCCGAGCGGCAGCTCAGCAACATCGAGCAGGTCGGCAACACCGGTGCCGCCTCGCTCCCCCTGCTTCTGTCCCAGTCCGCCGCCGACGGCCGGCTCACCGCCGGGCACCGGGTGCTGCTCACCGCGTTCGGCGGCGGGCTCTCCTGGGGGGCCACCACGCTCGTCTGGCCCGAAGTGCACTCCGTCTGACGCCCGCGGGCGCCCGGCGGTACCTCCTCAAGACCCGTACGCCGAACGGCGCGTACGCCTTCCGAAAGGGATCGTCATGCTGGAGCAGCTCAAGGAAATCCTGTCCAACAAGCTCAAGGTGTCCCCCGAGGCCATCACCCCGGAGGCCACCAGGGACGACATCGAGCTGGACTCGCTGGCCGTGGTCGAGCTGTCGCTGCTGCTCAAGTCCGAACTGGACATCGACGTCAGCGACGACGACCTCCTGGAGGCCGAGACCGTGGCCGACATGGTGGAACTCATGGAGAAGAGGAGCGCGAAGGTCTGATGGCCGGCATCGACATCGCCGTCACCGGGCTCGGCCTCGTCACCCCGGGCGGCATCGGGGTGGGGCCGAGCTGGGCGGCGGTCTGCGAGGGCCGGTCGGGCGCGGCGTTCGATCCCGTACTGGCGGACAATCCGGTACGGATCTCCTGCCGTGTGCCCGGCTTCGACCCCGAAGCGCTGTTGTCCGCCCGCAGGGCCCACCGTCTCGACCGGTTCGTCCAGTTCGCCCTCGTCGCCGCGCGCGAGGCCATCGCCGACGCCGGGCTCGACCCGCTGACCTGGGACGGCGCCCGGGTCGGGGTGGTGCTCGGCTGCGCGGACGGCGGCCCCGGCACGGTCGAGGAACAGCACCACGCGCTACGGGAGAAGGGCGCCGACCGGGTCTCGCCGCTGCTGCTGCCCATGCAGCTGCCGAACATGCTGGCCGGTCAGACGGCCATCGAGTTCGGGGCGACGGGACCCAACCTGGTGGTGGCCACCGCCTGCGCCTCCGGGGCGACGGCCATCGGCACCGCCAGGGACCTGCTCGCGCTCGGCCGCTGTGACGTCGTCCTCGCGGGCGGCAGTGAGGCCATGATCACCCCGCTGGTGATGGCCGGGTTCGCGCAGATGGGCGCCTTGTCCCGGCGCGAGGACGACCCCGCCCACGCCTCGCGTCCCTTCGACGCGGAGCGGGACGGGTTCGTCGCGGGTGAGGGCGCCGGGATCCTCGTCATGGAACGCGTCGAGGACGCCCGGGCCCGCGGGGCGCACCAGCACGGCCGGATCATCGGCTACGGCGCCACCGCGGACGCCCACCACATGACGTCGCCGCATCCGGACGGCGCCGGGGTGGAGGCGGCGGTCCGCGCGGCCCTCGCCGACGCCGGCGCGGATCCGGACGACGTACAGCATGTGAACGCCCACGGCACCTCGACGCCGCTCAACGACGTCGCCGAGGCGAGGATGATCAAACGGACCCTCCAGGGGGATCCGCTGGTCACCTCGACCAAGGGCGTGACCGGGCATCTGCTCGGCGCGGCGGGCGCGGTGGAGGCGGCGTTCACGCTGCTGAGCATCGAGCACGAGCTGGTGCCGCCCATCGCCAACCTCGTCATGCCGGACGCGGAGGTCGACATCAAGCTGGCGTACTCGGCGACCTCCATGCCCATCGATCTGGCGCTCAGCAATTCCTGCGGGTTCGGCGGCCAGAACACCGTCCTGGCCCTCGCCCCCGCGTGAGCACCGGAGCGGACCCGCTCCCAGCCTCGCGCCCATCCCCCCGACCCTGCCCCGGCAGGAGCCGCAGCCGCCCCTCGCCAGAGGGGCGGCTCGGCGCATCTCCCCCGCCCCGCCGCAGACCCCAGGAGAAGCCATGCACGATCCGCGCGAACTGATCGCCTCCGGCCCCGACGCGGTACGGCGGCTCGCCCGCCGCCGCCACGACCTCGACGTGGCCGCGCTCGACGCGGCCCACCGCGGCCGGGCCGACGCCCAGGCCGAGGTGACCCGGCTGCGCACCGAGATGAACCGCGCGGCCCGCGAGCGCAAGGCCGGGCCGCCCTCCGAGCAGGACAAGGAGGCGGCCCGCGCGCTGCGGGCCGAGGTCCAGCGGGCCGAGGCCGCCGCCAAGGAGGCGGGCAGGAACCTCGCCGACCTGGTCCTCGCCATCCCCAACATCCCCCTCGACTCGGTGCCGGACGGCGACTCCGAGAAGGAGGCGGTGGAGGTGCGCCGGGGCGGCCCGCCGCCGTGCGAGGCGGCCGACGAGCGCCACCACGCCGACATCGGCGAGCGGCTCGGCCTCTTCGACGGCAAGGCCGCAGCCCGGCTCTCCGGCGCCCGCTTCACCGTGAGCCGCGGCCCCGGCGCCCGCCTGGAGCGGGCGCTCGCCGACTTCTTCCTCGACCTGCACACGGCCGAGCACGGCTACACCGAGCACTCCGTGCCGTTCCTGGTCAACCGCGACACCATGACCGGCACCGGCCAGCTGCCGAAGTTCGCGGAGGATCTGTTCGCCACCCAGGTCGGCGACCGCGAGCTGTTCCTGATCCCCACGGCGGAGGTCCCGCTCACCAACCTGCTCGCGCAGCAGACCCTGGACGCCCGCGAGCTGCCGTACGCGTTCACGGCCCGCACCCCGTGCTTCCGCGCGGAGGCCGGGGCGTACGGCAGGGACACCCGGGGGATCCTGCGGCTGCACCAGTTCGAGAAGGTGGAGCTGGTCCGCGTCTGCGCGCCCGAGGACGCGCCCGCGCAGCTGGAGCTGATGCTGGGGCACGCCGAGGAGAGCCTGCGGCGCCTGGAACTCTCCTACCGTGTGGTGCTGCTGCCCGCCGGTGATCTCGGGTTCTCGGCCCGGACGACGTACGACATCGAGGTGTGGCTGCCGGGCAGCGGCTCCTACCGCGAGATCTCCTCGGTCTCCGACTGCGGCACCTTCCAGGCCCGCCGCGCCGGCATCCGGTGCCGCACGGCGGACGGCCGCAAGGAGTACGCGGCGACGCTGAACGGCTCGGCGCTGCCGGTCGGGCGCACGGTCGCCGCGCTCCTGGAGCAGGGCGCGCGGCCGGACGGTTCGGTGGAGCTGCCCGAGGCGCTGATCTCGTACACCGGGTTCCGCCGGATCCTGCCGGACGGCACGACGGAGTGACCGAGTACAGCCGCCGGGCGCACGACGAGGGGGAGTTCGGGTGACGCCACCCGGACTCCCCCTCGGTCATCGCCTCGCGGGTCACGCGCCCATCATGTGGGCCCCGCCGTCGACGTGGACGATCTCGCCGGTCGTGCGCGGGAAGAGGTCCGAGAGCAGGGCGACGATGCCGCGCGCCGCCGGGTCGGGGTCGGTGAGGTCCCAGCCCGCCGGGGCGCGGGTGTGCCAGTCGTCCGCGAGTTCGGAGAAGCCGGGGATGGACTTGGCGGCCATGGAGCGCAGCGGGCCCGCGGCGACGAGGTTGCAGCGGATGCCGCGCGGGCCGAGGTCGCGGGCGAGGTAGCGGCTCGTCGACTCCAGGGCGGCCTTGGCGACGCCCATCCAGTCGTACTTGGGCCAGGCGACGGTCGCGTCGAAGGTGACGCCGACGACCGAGCCGCCGCGCGGTTCGAGGAGCGGCAGACAGGCGGTGGTCAGGGACTTCAGGGAGTACGCGGAGACGTGCACGGCGCTCGACACGTCCTGCCAGGTGCCGTCGAGGAAGTGGAAGGCGCCGGGCGGGCCGTAGGCGATGGAGTGCACGACTCCGTCGAGGCCGTCGACGTGCTCACGCAGACGGTCGGCGAGGCCGTCCAGGTGCGCCGGGTCGGTGACGTCCAGCTCGACGACCGGGGCGGGCTTGGGCAGCAGGCCCGCGGTGCGTTCGATCAGGGAGAGCCGCCCGAAGCCGGTCAGCACGACCTCGGCGCCCTCCAGTTGGGCGATGCGGGCCGCGTGGAAGGCGATGGACGCCTCGGTGAGGACGCCGGTCACCAGCACACGCTTGCCCGCGAGCAGCCCGCTCATGACGCCACCGCCTGCGGCAGGGCGGCGACCAGGGCGGAGTCGTGCGGCAGCGCGCCGAGCGCGGTGGCGCCGCCGGGCGAGCCGATCTCCGCGAAGAAGGCGGCGTTCGAGCCGCGGTGGTCGCCCCACTCGCCGGGCACGTCGTCCTCGAAGTAGATGGCCTCGACGGGGCAGACGGGCTCGCAGGCGCCGCAGTCCACGCATTCATCGGGGTGGATGTAGAGGGCGCGGCCGCCTTCGTAGATGCAGTCCACGGGGCATTCGTCGACGCAGGACTTGTCCTTCACGTCGGCGCAGGGCTGAGCGATGACGTAGGCCATGCGGGATACCTCATTCACGTCGGTGGGGACGGTGGGGTCAGCCGGCGCTCACGCGGTCGACCGAGACGCCGGTGGTGCGTTCGCCCAGGGTGAGGACGGTGACGGCGAGCGCGGCCATCACGGCGGCGATGACGCCGAACAGCGCCCCTGGCCCGTACGACTGGAGGACCGGGAGCAGGGCGAAGGGCAGCGCGGCGGCGCTGAGTTTGGACAGGGAGTACGCCGCGCCGGACGCGGCCGCGCGGATGGCGGTCGGGTACTGCTCGGCGAGGTAGACGTGCGAGACGCTGGAGAAGAGGTTGCTGAAGACCGTGTAGGCGAAGCCGAAGACCATGATGACGGCCGGCGAACCCGCGTAGCTGAAGCCGAGCCCGGCCGCGACCATGGCGCCCGCCGACGCGACCACCAGCCTCTTGCGCTCGACGCGGTCGATGATCGGCAGCGCGAGCGCGGAGCCCACGGGGTAGCCGAGGAAGCAGACCGCGGTGAAGCCGATGCCCGCGACGATCCCGTACCCCTTGGCGGCGAGGATCTGCGGGGCGAGCGTGCCGAAGCCGTAGTAGCCGACGGTCGACAGGGCGCAGAAGATCCACAGCATGGTGGTGCGCCGCCGCAGGTGGGGCTGGAAGATGTCCCGCAGCCGGGGGGCGGGGGCCGCTGCCTTGGCGGCGGCGTCCGCGAGCTCGGCGGCGGGCACCGCGGGGGCGCCGCCGGGAACTTCCGCCTCCATGCGGGCGACCAGCGCCTCCGCCTCGTCCTCGCGGCCGACCGTCGCCAGCCAGCGCGGGGACTCGATGAGCCGCCTGCGCAGCACCCACACCACGGCGGAGCCCAGCGCGCCGATCACGAAGAGCCAGCGCCAGCCGTCGATGCCGAGCGGGGTCAGCGGGACGAGCCACAGGGCGGCGAAGCCCACGGCGGGCACTCCGCAGAAGGCGAGCGTGTAGGCCCAGGCGATGTACCGGCCGCGCTTCTTGGCGGGAAGTACGTCCGACAAGTAGCAGTCGGAAAGGGACTGTTCGGCGCCGATGCCGATGCCGGCGAAGAACCGGGTCGCGATCAGCCAGGCCGCGTTCGGCGAGAAGGCGCCGAGCAGCGAGAAGCCGGAGTAGATCGCCAGGTTGATCAGGAACGCCCGGCGCCGCCCGTACCGGTCCGCGACCTTGCCGAGCACCAGCGAGCCGATGAACTGGCCGATGAAGGCGGAGGCGAGGACGAGCTTCAGCTCGGTGGCGCCGAACGCGAAGTCGTTCTGGAGGACCTTGGCGATGGTGCCGGAGAGGTTGTTCTCGAACGTGTCGAAGAGCAGCCCGACCCCGATGACCGCGGTGACGCTGCGGTGGGTCGGGGTGATCGGCATCCGGTCGAGCCGGACGCCGATCGAGGCGCGCGCGGTGGCCGTGGCCCCGGCCGCCGGTCTGGAGAGGGTGTCGGCCATCAGGCGGTCCGTTCCAGGTGCGCGTCGACGTCACCGCGGCGGACCGGGGCGCTGACCTCGTGCAGGTAGGAGGCGACCTCGCGGTACGAGGCCCAGAAGCCGACCTCGTGGTACGGGACGCCGCGCTCGGCGCAGTACTCGCGGGTCAGTTCGCGGGCGCGGCCGAGGTTCTTCTGCGGCATGGCGGGGAACAGGTGATGCTCGACCTGGTAGTTGAGGCCCCCGTAGAGGAAGTCGATGAACCACGAGGGGCGGATGTTGCGGGAGGTGAGGACCTGGCGCTCCAGCCAGTCCAGGGTCTCCTCGTCGCCGTCGCGCACGTCCATGCCCTTGTGGTTCGGGGCGAAGATCATGCCGAAGTAGACGCCGAGGGTGGCCTGCTGGACGAGGATGAAGGTGACCGCGAGCACCGGCGACAGGACGGTGAAGACGCAGGTCAGATAGATCGCGGCGCGCAGCAGGAGCAGAGTGGACTCCAGGACGGGGTGCTTGGTGAGGCCCTGCGCGATCGACTTCACGGCCGTCTTGTGCATCTTGAACGACTCGAGGACGAGCAGGACGAAGAAGAGCACGCTCTGGTAGCGCACGATGAAGCGCTGCACGCCGGTCCGGGTGGCGTACTGCTTGATGTCGAAGATCGCGGTGCGCCGGCCGATGTCCGGGTCCATGTCCAGGTGGTTGGGGTTGCTGTGGTGGCGGTTGTGGTGGTTGACCCACCAGCCGAAGCTGACGCCGTTGACGAAGTTGGCGTGGAAGTAGCCGACGGCGGAGGCGGCCCGCTTGTCGCGGAACATCGCCTTGTGGCCCGCGTCGTGCCACATGAAGGAGGACTGGCCGCCGCAGAGGCCCATCCACACCGCCACGGCGAGCTGCCACCACGAGTCGCCCAGCAGGAAGAAGGCGGTGAGTCCGGCGACCAGCAGCGTGGTGTTCCGGGTCAGCCGCCCTATGTAGTACCGCGGGTCGAGGTCGAGCAGCCCCTCCGCCTTGACGCGTTTGAGCAGCTCGGAAAAGGTGGCGGAGGCCCCGGTGCGCTGCGGGGCTGTGCTGTGCTGAGGGACAGCGGGGCGCTGCGGGGTTGCGGTGTGCTGCGGGGCAGCAGGGCGTTGCGGGTCGACGGCGACACCGGTCTCTTGGACGTGCGGACGCTGCATACGAAGCTCTCCTCGGAAGAAGTGCCCGAACCGGGCGGCGGCGGCGCCCGCCCGGCGCACGGGATCCGCTGGAGCACAGTGCGGCGAGCGCGTGCGGTGCCCCACCGGCCGGACGCCGGGCGAACGTGGGTGCAGCGTTCCGTGGAGCGCTGATGTGGCGCTGATGCTGGGCTGATCGGGGTCCGGCTCAGGCCGCGGGGTCCTGCTCGGCGCGGAGCAGGGCGTCCAGCTCCCGGACCACGGCGTCCGCGGCGCGGGCCACGTCCTCGTCGTCGGGGGCGGCGATGACGCCCATGAGCTGTTCCACCATGGCGTGCTTGAGCGCGTCGGTCGTCTCGGTGCTGCCGCTCATCGTCTTTCACTCCTGTGGGTCGAATGCGGTTGACGAGTGCCTGATGTGTCGTCAGAAGGCGTTGCAGGCGCGGAAGATGTGCGCGAAGGACGCCAGCGACGCGGGCCCGTCGAAGGCGACGTACTCCGGGATGGTCGCGTCGGGCGCCCACTTGTGTTTGTACGAGAGCTGCGTCTGGGCCGGGTAGAGCGCGGCGCCCTCCGCCCACAGGGCGTGCATCAGCCACTGGAACGCGGGGCTGTGGCCCTCCAGTTCGTGGTCGGCGTCGAGTCCGGTGAAGGGCGTGAAGCCGAAGTGCAGCCACTGGACGCCCTCGCCGCGGAAGACCTCGATGGCGTGGGCGTTGATGGCCTCCATCAGGCCCGGTGAGCCGTCCGGCACGCGCCGGCTCAGGTCGTGCATCCACCCGGCGCGGCTGCCGAAGACCGGGGAGTAAGAGATGTACGCCACCGGGTCCCCGTTGATCGTGCCGACGAACAGGCGCCGGTGCTCCTGCGCCTCGCCGCCGATCTCGCCGACCAGGAACTCCAGAGGGCGGGCCGCGCCCTTGCTGGAGAGCCAGGCGCCGTCGATCGTCTCCAGCGCGTCCCGCCAGGCGTCGGCCTTGACCTCCTGGATCTGGAGGCCGTTGCGGTAGGCGCGGGAGATCTTGTTGCGCAGCTGCATGAAGCGGGTGCCGCGCAGCGTGAACTCGGCGAGGCTCACCGCCCAGGAGGCGCCGATCTGGTTGACGGTGAACCCGCGCGCCGCGTAGCGCTCGGCGTCGTCGCGCTGGAGCTGGACGCCTACGTGCGTCAGCCCCCGCTCCTTCAGGTGGTGCCGGAAGCCGTCGAGGAGGGTGTCGTAGTCGTCCGGGGCGGCGAAGGGCCCGCCGAACTGGACGGCGAACCGGCCGGTCGCGCGGTAGACGACGACGCCGTCCGTGCCCGGCAGCGTGAAGGTGCTGTTGCCGCTGTTGAGCGCGAGGAACGCGCTGGGATTCTCGGCCCGCGTATGGGTGCGGACCGCCTTGAGAATCGGGTTTTCCACTACGGTCACGGTCATGATCCGTTTCCCTTTCGGAAGCCGTTGCGGTCGAGGAGAGTAGAGCACCGCCGCCCCTTTGATGGGAAGGGCGTAAAGCTTTCGGGGCAGGTGGTCGCCGTATGCGGGACAGCACGTCAGGGAAGTGTCAGCGGCCCGTCAGAAGTGCCTGGCAATGTTCTTCTCGTGAACGGCACGGGAAACCGGGCCGGGAACACGGAGAGGTGCCCGGAGTGGTTTATCGGGGATCTCGGGCTCACGCTCAAGGTCGGGTCGTTCGCGGCCCACGCAGGTTCGAATCCTGCCCTCTCCGCAGGCACCGCACATGGTGCCCGCACCACCAGGAGAGGTGCCCGGAGTGGCTTATCGGGGATCTCGGGCTCACGCTCAAGGTCGGGTCGTACGCGGCCCACGCAGGTTCGAATCCTGCCCTCTCCGCCAACGGAACACCGGCTTCCACATCCACTTCCCCGGGCCTCCCCCGCCCCGGTGAAGCGACCGCCCCGGCGCCCCGCGAGAGCGGCAAGGCCTGCCGGGGCGGGTCTGCGTTCGAGGGACGCACCTTTCCCTGTCGACCTCCTGCCAGAGGAACCCGCAGGTCAAACCCGCAATCAGCCGCCCCATCCGGCTCGTTCAAAAAAATACCTTCCCAAAGGAATGATACCGTGAGAGGGTCTTCGCTGGAAGGGAGTCAGGGGTCGTGCCCGCTGCCTCCCCCGGTCGAGGACGCCCAGAGATCGCCACGCCGACCTCCACCCGCGGGCCCCCACACCGCAGCACCGATGGCTCTGGCGACCCGGAAGGTGAACCACCCCGACGTTGCAGCAACGAAAGCCAAGGGGGAAACGGCATGCTGAGCTTTTCGATTCTCGGAGCACTGCAGATCCGCACCGCGACAGGATTCGCGGAGATCTCGGGAGATCTCCAGCGGAACCTGATCCAGACCCTGCTCGTCAGCGAGGGCCGCCCGATCTCGGGCGAGAGCCTCGTCGAGGAAATGTGGGGCGATTCCGTCCCGGACAAGCAGGCCAATGCTCTGCAGGCTCACATCAGCCGGCTCCGCCGCAAACTGAAGAGCCTGGAACCCGATCTCGCGGTGTCCCGGGTCACCATTCACCCTTCCGGATACCGGCTGACCATCCACGAAGGCGAATTCGACGCGGCGGAATTCACCAAATCGGTCAGACAGGCCGAGGCGGCGGGCGCCGCCGACGCCGCCGGCACGGCGGAACTGCTCGGCCGGGCGCTCGCCCTGTGGCGCGGCCCCGTCTTCGGCGACTTCCCCGGCGGCACCATCTGCCAGCTCGCCTGCGCGCGCTACGAGGAGTACCGCATGCGGGCCATGGAACTGCGCTTCGAGGCGGAGCTGCGCCTCGGCCACCACGCCGCGATGCTCGCCGAACTCCACGAGGCACACAGCAACCACCCGCTGCGGGAACGGTTCTGTGAGCAGCTGATGGTCGCCCTGTACCGCTCGGGCCGCCAGGCCGACGCCCTCAACGTCTACCGCGCCATGCGCCGGCACCTCTCGGACGAGCTGGGCATCGACCCCTCCCCCGCACTGCGCCACGTCGAACACGCCATCCTCGCGCACGACCCGGCCCTGACCGGCGGCGCCCGGACCCTGCTCCAGCCCGCCTGAGGTCCCGCGCCGCCCGCGCACGCGGGATGTCAGCGTCCGGTCAGCGCCAGTTGCCACCATCGGAACGGAAAAAAGCGGGCCCCCGCACTCCGCGCGGACCCCCCGTACGCGTCCCGCGCGGCGCGCAGGAAATCCAACCACCGTACGCACCTGGAGATTTCATGACCACGAGCCAGACCTCCGCACGCTTTGGAACCGCGGCCACGAACTCGTCCGCCGCGCGCCCGCTGCGTCTCTTCCTCGGTCTCGACGCCGCCGTCACGGCCGGCAACGGCCTCATCTACCTCATCGCCGCGGGCCCCGTCGGGGACCTCCTCGACATGAACACCGGGCTGCTGCGCGGGATCGGCGCCTTCCTCACCGTCTACGGCATCCTCGTCGGCGTCCTCGCCTCCCAGCAGGTGCCGTCCGCCGCCGCCACGAAGGTCGTCATCGAGGCGAACCTGCTGTGGGCCGTCGCCAGCGTCGCCACCGCGCTCTTCGGCTGGTTCGACCCGAACACGGTCGGCACGGTGTGGATCCTCATGCAGGCCGCCACCGTCGGCGGGTTCGCCGTGCTCCAGATCAACGGCCTGCGCAAGCTCACCAACTGAACCACTCGCAGCGTCCCCGGTGACGGCAATCGGTAAGGGGAGAGATGAGACGCCACGTCGCGGAGCTGACGGCGATTCGGGAGCGGGTCCTCGCGGGCCCCTCCGAACCGGCCACCGCCGCTCAGAAGGCCAAGGGCAAGCTCACCGTCCGCGAGCGGATCGAACTGCTCCTGGACGAGGGCTCGTTCCGCGAGGTCGAACCCCTGCGCCGGCACCGGGCGACCGGCTTCGGCCTGGAGGCGAAGCGGCCGTACACGGACGGTGTCGTCACCGGTTGGGGCACGGTAGAGGGCCGTACGGTCTTCGTCTACGCGCACGACTTCCGCATCTTCGGCGGCGCGCTGGGTGAGGCGCACGCCACGAAGATCCACAAGATCATGGACATGGCCATCGCGGCGGGCGCCCCGCTGGTCTCGCTGAACGACGGCGCGGGCGCCCGTATCCAGGAGGGTGTGACGGCTCTCGCGGGTTACGGCGACATCTTCCAGCGCAACACCAAGGCGTCCGGTGTCATCCCGCAGATCAGCGTGATGCTCGGCCCGTGCGCGGGCGGCGCGGCCTACAGCCCGGCCCTGACCGACTTCGTCTTCATGGTCCGTGAGACCTCGCAGATGTTCATCACCGGGCCGGACGTGGTCCGCGCGGTGACCGGCGAGGAGATCACGCAGAACGGTCTGGGCGGCGCGGACGTGCACGCCGAGACCTCGGGCGTCGCGCACTTCGCGTACGACGACGAGGAGACCTGCCTCGAAGAAGTGCGCTATCTGCTGTCGATGCTGCCCTCCAACAACCGCGAGACGCCCCCGGCGCACACCTGCGACGACCCGGCCGACCGCACCTGCCAGGCCCTGCTCGACCTGGTCCCCGTCGACGGCAACCGCCCCTACGACATGCACCGGGTGATCGAGGAGCTTGTCGACGACGGCGACTTCCTTGAGGTGCATGAGCGGTGGGCGCGGAACATCATCTGTGCGCTGGCCCGTCTTGACGGCAAGGTCGTCGGGATCGTCGCGAACCAGCCGCAGGCGCTGGCGGGCGTCCTTGACATCGAGGCCTCCGAGAAGGCCGCGCGTTTCGTGCAGATGTGCGACGCGTTCAACATCCCCATCGTGACGCTGCTCGATGTGCCGGGCTTCCTGCCGGGCGTCGACCAGGAGCACGGCGGCATCATCCGCCACGGCGCCAAGCTCCTGTACGCGTACTGCAACGCCACCGTGCCCCGCATCTCCCTGATCCTGCGCAAGGCCTACGGCGGCGCCTACATCGTCATGGACTCCCAGTCCATCGGCGCCGACCTCACCTACGCCTGGCCCACCAACGAGATCGCGGTGATGGGCGCCGAAGGCGCCGCCAACGTCATCTTCCGCCGCCAGATCGCCGCCGCCGAGGACCCCGAAGCCATGCGCACCCGCATGGTCAAGGAGTACAAGGCCGAGCTGATGCACCCCTACTACGCCGCCGAACGCGGCCTGGTCGACGACGTCATCGACCCCGCGCACACCCGCGAGGTCCTCATCGACTCCCTCGCCATGCTCGCGGGCAAACACGCCGACCTGCCCTCGCGCAAGCACGGCAACCCTCCGCAGTAGCCCACAAGGAGAACGCTGCAGATGACTCCCCCCGACATCCGAGTGGAAAAGGGCCACGCCGAGCCCGAGGAAGTCGCGGCCATCACCGCGATCCTGCTGGCCCGCGCCGCCGCCCAGCCCGCCGCCGCCCCGGCCCGCCGAGGCCGCGCGAAGGCCGGCTGGCGCCGCCTGGAGCGCACCCCGGGCTTCCGCGCCCCGCACAGCTGGCAGGGCTGACCCTCAGCAACACAAAAACCCCGCTCTCCTCCAGGAGGGCGGGGTTTTACGCGCCCTGTAGGGGCGCGGGGAACTGCGCGCTCAGCCCCACAGGGCCGCACAGTTCCCGCACCCCCACGGGGCGCCACAGATGCGCTAACGCAGCCGTGCCATCAACGCGTGCTCGACCAGCGTGATCAGCGCGCTCTTCGCGTCCGCGCGGTGCCGCGCGTCCGTGGTGATGATCGGCGTGTCCGGCCCGATCTGGAGCGCTTCACGGACCTCGTCCGGGGTATACGGCTGGTGGCCGTCGAAGCCGTTGAGGGCGATCACGAAGGGAAGCCCGGAGTTCTCGAAGTAGTCGACGGCGGGGAAGCAGTCGGCGAGCCGCCTCGTGTCGACCAGGACGACCGCTCCGATGGCGCCACGGACCAGGTCGTCCCACATGAACCAGAAGCGGTCCTGACCGGGCGTACCGAAGAGGTACAGGATCAGGTCCTGGTCCAGGGTGATGCGGCCGAAGTCCATGGCCACCGTCGTGGTGGTCTTGTCCCCGGTGTGGGTGAGGTCGTCGATGCCCGCGGACGCGGACGTCATGACGGCCTCGGTGCGCAGCGGGTTGATCTCAGAGACCGCCCCGACGAACGTGGTCTTGCCCACGCCGAAGCCGCCCGCCACCACGATTTTCGCGCTGGTGGTGGAGCGGGCTGTTGCTCCTCCGCTAGAGCTTGCGAAGTCCACTGAGCACCCTTTCGAGCAGTGTCACGTCTGGCTGGCCGCCGGCGGACTCGTCGCCGCCGGGCTGGTGGATGGCGACAAGTCCGGCCTCCGCCAGGTCGGCTACGAGGATTCGGGCGACGCCGAGGGGGATGGAGAGCAGTGCCGAGATCTCAGCGACTGACTTGATCTCGTGGCACAGGTTGCAGATCCGCTGATGCTCGGGCAACTGGCCCTGCAGCTGGTGCGGTTGTGCGGTGGTGTGCACCAGCGCCTCGATGGCGAGCTGGTAGCGCGGCCTGGTGCGGCCGCCCGTCATGGCGTACGGGCGCACCAAGGGGTTGTGCGCCGCCCCGGAGGGCGCCGGTGCGGGGGCGCGCCGCTGGGACTGGACCGGCTCGACACGGGGCGCGTGCGCCGGCGTGCCTTGGTCGTAGGGGCGCGGACCCGGCTGCTGGGGCTGCGCGTACGGCTGGCGGCGGTGGCTCGGCGCGGAGGGGAAGTTGTACCGGTTCGCTCCGCCGTCGTGCTGACCACCCTGGCCGTGACCAGGGGACCAGTTCGCCGAGGACGAACCGTCTGGGGGTGTTGCCACGTTGCTTCCTCCTCCAACTGTGCCGGGCACCATCACTCTGGAGCCGCGTCCCGAAACCTTACGGGCACGGGCCGTGAAAACGCACCGTCTGTCTGTTAGTTGAGAAGGCTCCCCTGGAGCTCCGCGCGCAGGTCCGGCGTGAGGACGGTGCCCGCGCGGTCGACAAGGAGTGCCATCTCGTACCCAATGAGACCGATGTCCGCATCCGGGTGGGCGAGTACGGCGAGCGAGGAACCGTCGGAAATGGACATGATGAAGAGAAATCCTCGCTCCATCTCCACAACGGTCTGGGTCACGGAGCCGCCCTCGAAGATCCGGGAGGCCCCGGCGGTGAGGGAGGTCAGACCCGAGGCGACGGCCGCGAGCTGGTCGGCACGGTCGCGGGGGAAGCCTTCGGACATCGCCAGAAGGAGTCCGTCGGCGGAGACCACCACCGTGTGGGACACCCCGGGGGTGTTGTCCACGAAGTTGGTGATCAACCAGTTCAGGTTCTGCGCCGCCTGGCTCATCGGGCTCACACTAACGCTCCTGGTTGTAGGTGCTATCAGGGCTGAAGCCCTGGCCATTCGTGTCACTTGAGTTGCGGCCCCGCTGGACGCCGCGGCGCAGGTTGCTCAGCCTGCCCCGCACTTCCTCGGGGTCGCGGGAGACCTGGGGGCCGCCCTGTGGGGTCTGTTCCGCCGTGCCCTCGACCAGGTTGGCCTTGGGCACGCGCCGGGGGAGCCCGGACGAGGTGACCCCGCCCGCCTTCGGCTCCTTGAGGCGCTCGGCCCGCTGCCAGCGCTCGTCGTTGGACGAGCGCCAGTCGGGACCGCCCTGGCCCTCGTTCGCGGCCAGAGCACCCCCGGCGGGAGCGTTCCCGGCGGGCGCGTTCCCGTTCGGGGCCGAGGAGCCCCGGCGGGGGAGACCCGCGTCGGTCGTGTCGTGCACGACGGACGGCGTCGGCCCCGGCCGGTCGAAGCCTACGCTCCCGGCGTCGCCCGCGGGGGCCTGAGCGGATTCCGCTTCCTGGCCGTACTCGGGCTGGTAGCCGTCCCCGCTTGGCCAGTCATCCTGACGGGACCGCTCCGGATAGGAGATCTGGGGGTCCTGGTCCTGGTAGCCGTCCTGCGTCGGGTAGTACTGCTCGTCGTACGCGGGGGCCTGCTGCTGCTCGTCGCCGTAACCGCCCTCGGCGTACTGCCCGTTGCCGTACTGGTCGGCGGGGTACTGCTCACCGGCGTACTGGTCACGGGCGTACTGGCCGTGCGGGGACTGGCCGTGCGCGGACTGCTCACCGGCGTACTGCTCGTTCTCGTACGCGGGGCGGCCCTGGTCGTACCCGGACTGCCCCTGGTCGTAGCCGCCCTGCTGCTCGTCGTAGGCGGGCGCGTGCTGCTCGTACGAGTCCTGCCGCGCGCCCTGCTGCGGATCGACCTCGTCACGGAAGAGCGGACGCCCGGCGCCCGGCTGCTGGGCCTGTGCCTCAAGGGCGGCCCTGCGCTCCTCACGCATCAGCGAGCGGCCGACGGGGTCGAGGCCCGCCTCGGCGCCGTCACCGTGGTAGCGGCTGTCGTCGAAGCCCAGCTCCGCGGCGGTGCGCAGCGGCTCGGCCTCCAGGACCTGCTGCTCCGGGATGATCGAGGAGACCGTGAACTCGGAGTCCTGCCCGTGCTGTTCGCCACCGCCACCGTGGGTGATCCCGTCCGGCAGCATGACCAGCGAGGTCGTGCCCGCCTGCTCGCCCGAGGGGCGCAGCTGGACGCGGATGCCGTGCCGGTCGGCGAGGCGCCCGACCACGAACAGGCCCATGCGCTGGGAGATCGCGGCGTCCACGGTCGGCGGGTTGGCCAGCTTGTGGTTGATGTCCGCGAAGTCCTCGGCGGTGAGGCCGATGCCCTTGTCGTGGATCTCGACCATGACGCGGCCGTCGGGCAGCCGGGTCGCGGTGACGCGGACCTTGGTCTGCGGGGAGGAGAACGTGGTGGCGTTCTCAAGGAGCTCGGCGAGCAGGTGCACGAGGTCGGTCACGGCGAGGCCGTGGATCTCGGCCTCCGGGACGCCGGCCAGCTCGATGCGCTCGTACTGCTCCACCTCGGAGGAGGCGGCGCGGAGCACGTCGACCAGCGGAACCGGCTGGTCCCAGCGGCGGCCGGGCTCCTCGCCGGAGAGGACCAGAAGGTTCTCGCCGTTGCGGCGCATACGGGTCGCCAGGTGGTCCAGGCGGAAGAGGTTCTCCAGCTGGTCGGGGTCGGCCTCGTTGTTCTCCAGGTCGGTGATGAGGGTCAGCTGGCCCTCGATCAGCGACTGGTTGCGGCGCGAGAGGTTGGTGAAGATCGCGTTGATGTTGCCCCGCAGCAGCGCCTGCTCGGCGGCGAGCCGCACGGCCTCGCGGTGCACCTGGTCGAAGGCGCGGGCGACCTCGCCGATCTCGTCCGTGGTGGTGATCGGTATGGGCTGTACGCGGGTGTCGACCCGGCCCGGGTCGGTGCGCGACAGCTGGTCGACCAGCATCGGCAGCCGCTGCTCGGCGATGCCGAAGGCGGCGGTACGCAGCTGGCGCATCGCCTTGGACATCTGGCGGGCCATCATCCCGGCCAGGATGAAGGCGGCGAGCAGCGCGATGACCACGATGGCGCCGGTGATGTAGGCGTTGCGCTGGGCGTCGGAGGCGATCTGGGAGGCCTCGTCCACGGCCTTGTCGGCGAGGTCGGACTCGATCGTGCGGTACGCGTCGAACTTGGCGGAGGTGGTGTCCCACCAGGCCTGCCGGTTGATGCCCTTGCCGGCGAGCTCGACCCGTGCGCTCGGCTGCGTGCTCTCCATGGTGGCGATGGCCGCGACCATCTGGTCCTGCGTGGGCGGCGGGTTGGCCTGCTTCTCGGCCTCGGCCGCCAGCTTCTTCTTCGCCTCCTCCAGCTTGGCCACGTCCTGGGGGGTGCCGCCGCCGGTGTACTCCTCGATGGCGACGCGCTCCAGGTAGGCGTACGAGGAGAAGGAGGTGCGCTGGAGGGTGAACGAACCGGTGCCGGGGCCCGGCTTGACCAGCAGGTGCGTACCGATGGACCGCTGCAGCGAGAGCGCGGCCTTGGAGAGCGAGATCGCGTAGACGGTGCGGCCGTAGCTGGTGATGTTGCCGGTGCCCAGACCGAGTTCGTTGGCGAACTCCATCAGGGGGTGCTGGATGGCGACGTAGCCCTCTTCGGTCTTCACGCCGGGGAGCTTGGTGGTGTACGCGGCCTGACGCAGCGGGATCAGCTTCGGCTCGACCTTGCGGAAGGCCGCGAGACGACGGGTGAGCCCTTCCTTGTCCGGCATGTCCTCGGCGGCGGCCTTGAACGCGGCCGCGGCCTCGTCGGTGGCCTTGCGGGCCTTGACGACGGCCGGGTCGGTCCGCTTGCCGTTCAGCAGCGGGGCGGCGGAGATGTCACGCTCCTCGACGAGGCGGTTGCCGTAGTCGAGGGAGGCCCGCACCAGGCGGGCCGTGCTCTCGGCGTCCCGGGCCTCGCTCCAGGTGTCGATGGAGCCCTTCACCTGGAAGCCGCCCATGACGAGGCCGACGAGCACGGGTATGAGCAGGATCGCGTTCAGCTTGGTCGGTACGCGCCAGTTGCGGGGGGACATCCGTCCGCCGGAGGGAGCGGGGGGCTCGTTGCCGGGGCCGGAGCTCACGTCAACGGGGGACGCCGCTGTGCGCGGCGGCGGGGTGAAGTTGCCCCGCGCGTCCCCGGTGGGGGGTGCCGCGGGGCTCGTCTTGCTTCGCCTCACTCGACCAACAACCTCTCGGCGGCGGCACTCACTCTCGTGCCGCTGTCGTCTCCAAGGCCCGTGCTACTGGGCAGTTCAGCGCATTCCAGCACGTCAGGCACTGCTCTTCCAAACAGTGGGAAGCGGAAGTTCCGAGTGGTGTAGGCCTCAGATAAATCGGTCATAAAGAGCGAGCCCCGCCAAAAGGCGGGGCTCTTGTGAGCACAGTGGCACCAGGCGACCGCGACGCGTGGCGGTCCCCCGGTAATTCTCTGTCGAAACGTTATGAACACGGCGCGCGGCCGTGTCAAAGGACACAGGCCGCTCCGTGCGGTCTACGACAACTGCCGTATACACCTGCCTACTTGAGACGTGCCATAAGTGCGTGCTCGACCAGCGTGATCAAGCCACTCTTTGCGTCTGCACGGTGTCGTGCGTCGGTGGTGATGATCGGCGTACCCGGACCGATCTGGAGCGCCTCGCGCACCTCGTCCGGAGTGTAGGGCTGGTGGCCGTCGAAGCCGTTGAGGGCGATGACGAACGGCAGGCCGCTGTTCTCGAAGTAGTCGACGGCCGGGAAGCAGTCGGCGAGCCGTCGCGTGTCCACGAGCACGACCGCTCCGATCGCGCCACGGACCAGGTCGTCCCACATGAACCAGAAGCGGTCCTGACCGGGCGTACCGAAGAGGTACAGGATCAGGTCCTGGTCCAGGGTGATGCGGCCGAAGTCCATCGCGACGGTGGTCGTCGTCTTGTCCCCGGTGTGGGTCAGGTCGTCGATGCCCGCGGACGCGGACGTCATGACGGCCTCGGTGCGCAGCGGGTTGATCTCCGAGACGGCCCCGACGAACGTGGTCTTGCCCACGCCGAAGCCGCCCGCCACCACGATCTTGGCGGAGGTGGTGGAACGGCCCGAGCCGGAGCCTGAGCCGCCCGAGCCGTTAGAGCTTGCGAAGTCCACTGAGCACCCTTTCGAGCAGTGTCACGTCAGGCTGACCGCCGGCGGACTCGTCGCCGCCGGGCTGATGGATGGCGACGAGCCCGGCCTCGGCCAGGTCCGCCACGAGGATCCGGGCCACACCGAGCGGCATCGACAGGAGCGCCGAGACCTCGGCCACCGACTTGACCTCGCGGCACAGGTGGCAGATCCGCTGGTGCTCGGGGAGCAGCCCCATCAGCTGGGCCGGATCGGCCGTGGTGCTCACCAGCGCCTCGATGGCGAGCTGGTAGCGGGGCCGGGTCCGGCCGCCGGTCATCGCGTAGGGACGCACCAGCGGCTGGTCGCCCTCCATTCCGTACGAGGGGTCACCGTACGGGTTGTGAGAGGCGGTGGGCGGGGTCATGGATCCTCCGGGCGGGACAGCAGGTCATCTGCGTGTGCCGTCTGACAGAGCCGGTGGGGGCGTATGGCGGCCGGACGGTTGGTCAGTACGTTCGGTCGGTGGGGCGGCCGAAGGGGCGGAAGCTTTCGAGCCGGCTTCGGGCTAGTGGAGCAGGCTGCCCTGCAACTCGGCGCGGAGGTCCGGGGTGAGGACCGCCCCCGCGCGGTCGACGAGCAGCGCCATCTCGTAGCCGACGAGGCCGATGTCGCACTCGGGGTGCGCGAGCACGGCCAGCGACGAGCCGTCGGAGACGGACATGATGAAGAGGAACCCCCGCTCCATCTCCACCACGGTCTGCGTGACGGTGCCGCCCTCGAAGATCCGGGACGCCCCGGCGGTGAGGGAGGTGAGGCCCGAGGCGACCGCGGCGAGCTGGTCGGCTCGATCGCGCGGGAACCCCTCGGACATGGCCAGAAGGAGGCCGTCGGCGGAGACCACGACCGTGTGGGACACCCCTGGGGTGTTGTCCACGAAGTTGGTGATCAACCAGTTCAGATTCTGTGCCGCCTGGCTCATCGGACTCAACTAACGCTCCTGCTGGTGAGTGGGGCGAGGGAAACTGCCGGTCTGGCCGGTACCGGCCTGGCGACCCTGCTGAATGCCCCGACGGAGATTCGTCAGCCGGCCGCGTACCTCTTCGGGCGCACGCGAGACCTGCGGACCTGTGCTGTCCTGCTGCTGCTGGGCCGTGCCCGCGACCAAGTTGGCCCGCGGGACGCGGCGCGGCAGTCCGGATGTGGTGACCCCGCCCGCGGTGGGCTGCCGGACGCGCTCGGCCTGGCGGCCCAGCTCGTCGTTGGGGGAGGAGCGCCAGCCGGCGGGGGCACCGGGGCCCGCGCCGTTCTGGCCGTTGCCGTTCCCGCTGCCGGCCGCGGGTGCGGATCCGGCGGGCGGGGCGTGGCGCGGGCCGCGCGACGGCAGCGGGCGCTGCGGGCCGGGGGCCTGCGGTGCCTGACGCTGGGCGGGCTCGGCGGGGTGGCCACCGGTCTGGTGGCCGTGCGGAGCCTGCTGCTGGTTCTGGTGCTGGCTCTGCTGGTCCTGCTGACGGCTCTGCTGCTCGGCCTGCGCGCGCTGGTTCTGCTGCTGCTGGAACCAGTTGGTCTCCAGCGTGTCGTACAGCGGCGTACGTCCGTCACCGGGACCGGCGGCGGGCAGCAGGTCGTCGGGCTGCGCGGAGCCGGGCAGCTGGTCGGCCTGCGGCTGCGGGGGGAGGCCCTGGTGGGGGTCGCCCTGGCTGCGGCGCGGGGCCGGCGGACGCGGCACCGTGTAGTCGGTCAGCTCCCGGCCGGCCTGCTGCGCGGAGCCGTTGCCCTGGTCCTGCCGCTGGCCCTGCTGGTTCCGCGGCTGATCGCGCTGCGGGGCCTGCTGCTGGTTCTGGTGCTGGTTCTGCTGCGGCGCCTGACCCTGCCCGCGGCCCTGCTGGGCCTCGCCCTGGCCGCCGAAGACGTCCGAGCGGACGAACTTGCCGGTGCCCTGGTCCTGCGGGGCGGGCGTGCCGGGCGGCGGCGCGTTGAAGTCCGGGCGGGGGAACTCGGCGGTGGAGCCGGGACCCTGCCGGTCGTCGGGGGCGGTGGCCTGCGGGAACTGGCCGGTGGCCTCGTGCTCCTCGTGGCCGCGCGGGGTGTCGAAGGGCTCGCGCGAGACCTGCGGCTGCGCGTTCTCGTCGCTCCAACTGGGCACGCGGGGCTGCGGGTTGCCCCCGGGAAGCTCGGCGCGCGGCCCGCCCCGAGGCGGCAGCTGAGGCCTGCGCCCCTGGTCACCGGAGTCGGCGGGCGGCTGCATGGCGTTCGTACGCTGCTGGGGGACCGGAGGCTGCTTGGCACCGCCGCCACGGCCGCCCTGCGGCGCCTGCGGCTGCTGGGCCTGCTGTCCGGGCTGGCCCTGCTGGCCCCGCTGGCCCTGCTGTCCCTGAGGACCGGCGGGCGGACGCTGCTGGCCGGTGTCCCGGGAGGGCAGCGCGGCGCGCGGACCCGAACCGGCGACCTGCTGGCGCGGCGCACTGGCACCGAGCCGTCCCGCGCCACCCGGACCACCGGCACCGGGCGCACCCGCGCCGGGCCCGCCGCCGAGCGCCGGACCGCCACGGCCGGGACCACCGGCCGGACCGGAACCACTGCCGAGCGCGGGACCGTTGTTGCCCGCGCCGACCCCGCGGCGCGCGGCCGCGGCACCGGCGGCGGCCGCAGCCGCGGCGGGACCACCGGTCGGGCCGGGGCCACCGGGCTTGCCGGGAACCTTCTTGCCGCCCTGGGCGACATCGACGGGCAGCATGACCAGCGCGGTCGTACCACCGGAGTCGGAGGGACGGAGCTGGATGCGGATGCCGTGGCGCTGCGAGAGGCGGCCGACCACGAACAGACCCATGCGGCGCGAGACGGAGACGTCCACGGTGGGCGGCGAGGCGAGCCGCTCGTTGATCGCGGCCAGGTCCTCGGGGGAGAGGCCGATGCCGGTGTCGTGGATCTCGATCAGTACGCGGCCGTCGGGCAGCGCGTGACCGGTGACCTTGACCTTCGTCTGCGGCGAGGAGAACGACGTCGCGTTCTCCAGCAGCTCGGCGAGGAGGTGCACGAGGTCGTTGACCACGCGGCCCGCGACCTCGGTGGCGGGCACGGCGGACAGTTCGATGCGCTCGTACTGCTCCACCTCGGACGCGGCGGCACGCAGCACGTCGACGAGCGGCACGGGCCGCGTCCAGCGACGGCCGGGCTCCTCACCGGCGAGGACGAGGAGGTTCTCGCCGTTACGGCGCATGCGGGTCGCGAGGTGGTCGAGCTTGAAGAGCGAGGAGAGCTGGTCCGGGTCGGCCTCGCGGGACTCCAGCTCGGAGATGAGCGAGAGCTGGCGCTGGATGAGGCCCTGGGAGCGGCGCGAGAGGTTGGTGAACATCGCGTTGACGTTGCCTCGCAGGAGGGCCTGCTCGGCGGCGAGGCGGACGGCCTCGCGGTGCACGTCGTCGAAGGCCGCGGCCACCTGGCCGATCTCGTCCCGGGAGTGCACACCGACGGACTCGACGGAGGTGTCGACGTCCTGCGGGTCCGACTCGGAGAGCTGCTTGACCAGCTCGGGCAGGCGGTCCTGGGCGACCTTGGTCGCGGTGTCCTGGAGCCGGCGCAGCGAGCGGATCATGGAGCGGGCCACGACGAACGCGCCGACGAGCGAGACGCCGAGCACGAGCAGGATCAGCGCACCGTTGAGGATGGCCGACTGCTCCGACTCGTTGCGCAGCTCGCGCGCCTTCTGCTCCATCTCGCCGAGCAGCGTCAGCTCGATCTTGGACATCGCGTCGATCTTGGTGGTGTCGGCGTCGACCCAGTCCCTGTAGGACCGCTTGTCCTGGAGCTTGATGCCGCCCTCCTGCTCGAGGACGCGCTTGGCGTATTCGTTGGCGGCCTTGATCGAGGCGTTGCCGCCGTCGATGGGCTTGGTCAGCTCCTGCGCGTTGCCGGCGTAGATCTTGCTGAACGTCTGGAGCTGCGAGCGCTCCTTGTCGTTGGCGCTGAGACCGAAGGTGCGGTCGGTCTCGCTGATCTTGCCGTACTCGCTGTCGTTGGCGGGCAGGGCGGCGGCGATGATCGCCCGCTGCACCGACGCGTACTCCTTGGCCGAGGAGAAGGCGGCCAGGGCGCGGGTGCGCTGGATCATGTCCGGGTTGCTGGTCGCCTGCGCCATGTCCTGCGACAGCGCGAGCAGCTGCTCGACGAGCTGGCTGTAGGCCTCGACGGTCTGCGAGGTGGACGCGCCGTCCTTGTAGGCGTCCTTGCGGACCTTGTTGATGCCCTGGAGCTGCTGGGTGATCTGGACCGCGCTGTGCCGGACGCCGAGAAGACCCTTCTCGCCGTCCGTGTCGTTCAGGTCCTGGGTGCCCTGGAGGAAGTTGCGGTAGACCCGGTCGGTCTTGGCGCGGGCGCCCTTGACCGTGTAGTCCGAGGCCGTCGCGCCGTGCGAGAGGGGGCCGGCCGACTTGTCGCGCTCCTCCTGGAGCGCCACGGCGAGCGCGGTGGCCTGCTTGGTCATGTCGGTCAGCAGCTTCATGTTGTCGAGCTGCTGGATCTCGTCCATGGACGAGTTGATGCGGAGCGCGCCGAGTGAGGTCGCGGTGATCACGGGGAGCGCGAGCAGCGAGACCAGGCGGGTCGAGATGCGCCAGTTGCGCAGGGCTATTCGTGAGCCCGTGTTGCTGGGCGAGGCGGCTGTGGACGCACCCTTGCCCTTGGCCGGGGCGGCCGCGGGGCCGCTGCCCGGCGCACCCTGGCGCGCGGCACCGGCCTTGTCGCCGGGCGCACCGGGTCCCGGGTTCTGGGCGTGCTGGGGCGAGGAGCCGCGGTCGCCGCCGCGCTCCGGCTCCGCCGCGGCATCCCCTCGGCCGCGACCGGCCTGGGGAGACCCCTTGCCATCCCTCTTGAAACGTCCCTGCACTAGCGTCGCAACCTCTGGACCAGGCGTCCTGCCGCTGAACGGCGGGACGGTGTCGGCGTCGTGGGGCGCCAAGCGCCCCATGGGTGGTCGTTGAGTGACCGGCGCTGCTTCCCCTTCCGGCCGCCACTCGGCGCTGCGTTGCGCCCTGCGCGCCGGTTCGATCCCGCGGCGGTCCCGGGAATTCCAGCACAGTGCAGGATCTCCAACAAGGCCCGCGTGTCGCGCCGGGACAGCGGTGACACGGCGTGAGTGGGGGGTCACGAGACGTAGAAGGTGATCCGGGGGAAAGCGGACACATCCCCTCAAAGTGGCTACGGGGAGGGGGTGTCCCAGTCTTCATGATCAGGAGCGGAATGGTGCCTTCAGTGGGGCAATGTCCGTTTCCAAGTAGCGGAAGCGGGGCCTGATTTGACCTTTTTGCCCGCTCCTTCGTGAGCAAACTCACATGAAGATCATGGCCTCTTCCGGACTTTGGCCGGGAATTGGATGTTTAGCCTGACGCTTTACAGGGATGGCGAATCCGACAAGCCGCGTCCGTCAGACGACGCCTCAACCGACAGGGTCCGAACAGCAGATGAAGACTGTGAAGCCGACGATGTTCCGCAACATAGCCAACCCGCGCCGCACCACCCTCGCGCATCTCGAGGACGCCGCCGACGTCCAGCGCGCGGCCGACCTGCCGGAGCACGCCGTCGACCTCCCGACCCAGACCGCCAACCCGAAGCGCACGATCCTGATGACCGCGCCGGAGACATTCGTCCCGTCCGGCGCTTGAGGGCTATTCACCCGCCCGCACGGGATTAACCGGCCGCCCGCACGGGATTACCGGCCGCCCGCACGTGACTACCGGCCGCCCGCACGGGATTCCAGCCCGTCCGGCGTTTGAGGACGAGCCGCGAAGCGGCGATCGACAGAGGCGAAGGCACCGCCCACGCGAGCCCGGTGCGCAAGCCGGCCGCAGGCCATCACGTTAGCCTGGGGTGTCAGACCCCACCCACCTCAAGAGGCTAGAGCGTGCGCATCGCCAGGTTCTCCATCGACGGCAATGTCGGCTACGGCGCGGTCGAGGGGGAGAGCGCCCCCGGCAGAGAGGGCGAACTCGTCCTCGACATCATCAAGGGCATCCCGTACGCCGACTTCGAACTGTCCGGCACCAAGGTCCCGCTGAGCAAGGTCCGCCTGCTGCCGCCGGTGCTCCCGAACAAGATCGTGGCCTTCGGCCGCAACTACCGGGAGCACGCGGCGGAGCTGGGCAACGAGACGCCGGACGTCCCCTTCGCCTTCCTCAAGCCGTCCACCTCCCTGGTCGGCAGCGGCGACGCCATCACGTACCCCTCCTTCTCCGAGGAGCTGCACCACGAGGCCGAGCTGGCCGTGGTCATCGGCCGCATGTGCCGCGAGGTCCCGCGCGAGCGGGTCAAGGACGTGATCTTCGGCTACACCTGCGCGAACGACGTCACCGCACGCGACGTGCAGCGCCGCGAGAAGCAGTGGGCCCGCGCCAAGGGCTTCGACAGCTCCTGCCCGCTCGGCCCCTGGGTGGAGACGGAGATCGACCTCGCGGCCGCCAACGACCTCACCATCCAGTGCACGGTCAACGGCCAGCAGCGCCAGCTCGGCCGCACCAGCGAGATGACCCACTCCATCGAGGATCTGATCGTCAACATCTCCGAGGCCATGACGCTGCTCCCCGGCGACGTCATCCTCACGGGCACCCCGGCAGGCGTCGGGCCCCTCAACGTCGGCGACGAGGTCGCCGTCACCATCGAAGGCATCGGCACTCTCACCAACAAGGTGATCAAGCGTGGCTAACGCGAACGTCCGCGTACGTTTCTGTCCCTCGCCGACCGGCAACCCCCACGTGGGTCTGGTCCGCACCGCCCTGTTCAACTGGGCCTACGCCCGGCACAACGGCGGCACCATGGTCTTCCGCATCGAGGACACCGACGCGGCGCGCGACTCCGAGGAGTCGTACCGGCAGCTGCTCGACTCGATGCGCTGGCTGGGCTTCGACTGGGACGAGGGCCCCGAGGTCGGCGGCCCGCACGCGCCGTACCGCCAGTCGCAGCGCATGGACATCTACAAGGACGTGGCGGCCAAGCTCCTCGACGGTGGCTACGCCTACCCCTGCTACTGCACCACCGAGGAGCTGGACGCCCGCCGCGAGGCCGCCCGCGCCGCCGGCAAGCCGTCCGGCTACGACGGCCTGTGCCGCGCCCTCACCGACGAGCAGAAGCAGGCGTACGAGGCCGAGGGCCGCAGCCACATCGTCCGCTTCAAGATGCCGGACGAGGCCACCACCTTCACCGACCTGGTCCGCGGCGAGATCACCGTCCAGCCGGAGAACGTCACCGACTACGGCATCGTGCGCGCCAACGGCGCCCCGCTGTACACGCTGGTCAACCCGGTCGACGACGCCCTGATGGAGATCACCCACGTCCTGCGCGGCGAGGACCTGCTCTCCTCCACCCCCCGCCAGATCGCCCTCTACAAGGCGCTGATCGAGCTGGGCATCGCGGAGCGCATCCCCGAGTTCGGCCACCTGCCGTACGTCATGGGCGAGGGCAACAAGAAGCTCTCCAAGCGCGACCCGCAGGCGTCCCTCAACATCTACCGCGAGCGCGGCTTCCTCCCCGAGGGCCTGCTGAACTACCTCTCCCTCCTGGGCTGGTCGTTCTCCGCGGACCAGGACGTCTTCTCGATGTCCGACATGGTGGCGAGGTTCGACGTCGCGGACGTCAACCCGAACCCGGCCCGCTTCGACCTCAAGAAGGCCGAGGCGATCAACGCCGACCACATCCGCATGCTCGACGTGAAGACCTTCGCCGAGGCCTGCGAGCCCTGGCTGCGGGCCCCGCACGCCAACTGGGCCCCCGAGGAGTTCGACGAGGCCGCCTGGCAGGCCATCGCGCCGCACGCGCAGACCCGCCTGAAGGTCCTCTCCGAGATCACCGACAACGTCGACTTCCTCTTCCTCCCGGAACCGGTCTTCGACGAGCCCTCCTGGACGAAGGCGATGAAGGAAGGCTCCGACGCCCTCCTGCGCACGGCCCGCGCCAAGCTGGAGGCGGCGGACTGGACCTCTCCGGAGTCCCTCAAGGAGGCCGTCCTGGCCGCCGGCGAGGAGCACGGCCTCAAGCTCGGCAAGGCGCAGGCCCCGGTCCGTGTCGCCGTCACCGGCCGCACGATCGGCCTGCCGCTCTTCGAGTCCCTGGAGATCCTGGGCAAGGAGAAGGCCCTGGCCCGCATCGACGCGGCCCTGGCGAAGCTGACCGCCTGATCAGCGAAGGCGTGGCGGATACGCCATCGAAGGGCCCGGAAGCCGAGACGGCTCCCGGGCCCTTCGCATACCGTCGGTGCCATGCCCGTCAACGCCGTGCCCATCAAAGCCGTGGTCTGGGACATCGACGACACGATCTTCGACTACGCGACCGCCGACGCGACCGGCATGCACGCGCACCTCACCGCCGAAGGCCTCCTGGAGCGGTACGAGTCCGCCGAGCGCGCCCTGGCGCGCTGGCGGCTGCTCACCGAGCGGCACTGGGCCCGCTTCGGCGCGGGAGGCATCACCTTCGAGTCGCAGCGCCGCGACCGCGTACGCGACTTCCTCGACGCCCCCGGCCTGAGCGACACCGACGCCGACGCGTGGTTCGACCGTTACGTCGGTCACTACGAATCGGCCTGGTCCCTCTTCCCGGACACCGTCCCCGCCCTGGACGCCCTCGCCGACGGCTACCGCCACGCGGTCCTCTCGAACTCCGCCCTGTTCGTCCAGGAGCGAAAGCTGCGCCGCCTCGGCGTACGCGACCGCTTCGAGGCCGTCCTGTGCGCCGCCGACCTCGGCTTCTCCAAGCCCGCCGCGGAGGCCTTCCACGCGGCCTGCACGGCGCTGGGGCTCACGCCCGCCGAGGTCGCCTACGTCGGGGACCAGCCGGAGATCGACGCCAGGGGCGCCCGGGACGCCGGACTCCTCGGGATCTGGCTCGACCGCCACGGCACCGCGGGGGATGGCCCCTCGGGAGTACACCGCATCACGCACCTCGGCGAGCTGCCCGCGCTGCTGCGGGCGGATACCCGTTTTGGAGCGCCGTCCACCTTCGGGTAATGTTCTTTCTGCGCCGCCCGAGAGGGCCGAAAGGTCCGGCAGGGAAGCGCACATCAGAACAAAATCCCCGTAGGGGGTTGCGGTTTGATGGCCTATGGTGTAATTGGCAGCACGACGGTTTCTGGTTCCGTTAGTCTAGGTTCGAGTCCTGGTAGGCCAGCTCGCAGAGCTCATCTGCAAAATGTGGATCTCATCCACGAAGCCCCCGTTGTGTAGCGGCCTAGCACGCTGCCCTCTCAAGGCAGTAGCGCCGGTTCGAATCCGGTCGGGGGTACAGATCCTTCCCACGGGAACAGAGCGGGTCGCACCCACTGTCCCCTGATGCAGGATCGCTAGGGCCCCCGTTGTGTAGCGGCCTAGCACGCCGCCCTCTCAAGGCGGTAGCGCCGGTTCGAATCCGGTCGGGGGTACTGTGGTCTGGTCTAGACCACTAGTGGGCTATGGTGTAATTGGCAACACGAAGGTTTCTGGTTCCTTTGTTCTAGGTTCGAGTCCTGGTAGCCCAGCGCAGTACAGCAGCACATGTGCCAGCCCCCGTTGTGTAGCGGCCTAGCACGCCGCCCTCTCAAGGCGGTAGCGCCGGTTCGAATCCGGTCGGGGGTACAGAAACGGCAAGGGGCCTTCCCGGTGGGAGGGCCCCTTCGTCATGCTCCGGAACCGCGTCTCATGCGTCCGGAACTCCGCCGCACGCCTGCGGACTCCCTTGCCCGTAACGGCGGTTGGACTCCTCCGTCTGTGCCATCCGGCGCAGAGCGAGCAGTACCGGCTCGTACAGCACCGTGAGCGCCACCGCCGCCTCCAGCTGCGCCTCGGGCGAGTCGTACCGCTCGATCAAGTCCAGGTCGGTGACGGCAAGTTGCCGCCCGGCGCGGGCGTAGGGCGCCAAGTCCTCGACGGCACACGGATATCCGAGCCGCGCCAGGGTGCCGACCGCTGTCACCAGCATCCGATGGGCCGGCGACTCGTCCCCGTACTCCTCGGCGAACTCCCAGCCCAGGCGCGCCAGTAGCGCGTCCACCGTGCGGCGCGCCGCCGCCCGGGTCTCGTCGGCCGCCTCCTCGCCGGTGGGCTCCGGGCCGTGCGGCAGGGCCCATACCGCCGTGCCCAGGCGGGAGTTGTGGTCCAGGGACTCGTCCTCAAGGGCGGTCAGGACCTCGCGCGCCGAGGCGATCGGCACCCGGCCCACCTGGATCAGCGCCCGCACCAGCCGCAGCCGCTTCAGGTGCGCGTCGTCGTACTCGGCCTGGGTGGCCGTCACGCGGCGGCCCGGCGGCAGCAGGCCCTCACGCAAGTAGTACTTGATCGTGGCCGTGGGGACCCCGCTGCGCCGGCTCAGCTCCGCCAGTCTCATCGGTTCGCGCTCCTTTTTGCGTGCACTCTTGCGTCCCTCCTTGGAGAGTGGCACTATCCAATCATGGATAGCGGAACTATCCAATGCCCGGCCCGGGGCTCCACGAAGGGGGAATCGTCATGAGCGAGAAGCCGATCGAAGGGCGCATGACCGCCGAGGGGACGGGCGAGGTGATCGTCTTCCACATCGGGATGCGCATCAACAACTTCCTCGCCCCGCGCAGCTGGCTGCCCGTCATGCGGGCCATGCCGCGCATGCTCAAGGAGCTGTCGCAGGACCCGGAGAGCGGGATGCTGGGATACCGGCTGCTGCTCGGCGGAGCACGCCTGATGTACGTCGTCCAGTACTGGGAGTCCCGGGAGAAGCTGCTCGCCTACTCGGCGGCGCCGGACAAGGAGCACCGGCCCGCGTGGGCGGCCTTCAACCGGCGCATCCGGGAAGGCAGGGGAAAGGTCGGCTTCTGGCACGAGGCGTACGTCGTGCCGGCCGGCGCCCATGAGGCGGTCTACGTCAACATGCCGGAGTTCGGCCTGGGGAAGGCCACCGGCGTCGTGCCGGTGGGCCGTCGCGGGGAGCGGGCGGCCGACCGCCTCAAGGTGGCCTGAGGGCCGGCGGGGGAGTGCGCGCACGGAGGGGCCGCCGCGGCGTTGAGGCGGCCCCTCCGGTGTGCGTGGCGTCAGCTGGAGCGGCGCAGGGCCTCGGAGAGGCGTCCGGCCGCGTCGATGACCGCCTGTGCGTGCATGCGGCCCGGGTGGCGGGTCAGGCGCTCGATCGGTCCGGAGACCGAGACGGCGGCGACCACGCGGTTCGAGGGGCCCCGCACGGGCGCGGAGACGGACGCGACGCCCGGCTCGCGCTCGCCGATCGACTGGGCCCAGCCCCTGCGGCGTACGCCCGAAAGGGCCGTCGCGGTGAAGCGGGCGCCCTGGAGGCCGCGGTGCAGGCGCTCCGGCTCCTCCCAGGCCATCAGGATCTGGGCCGACGAGCCCGCCTTCATGGTGAGCGTCGAACCCACCGGGACCGTGTCCCGCAGCCCGGAGAGGCGCTCCGCCGCGGCCACGCAGATGCGCATGTCGCCCTGGCGGCGGTAGAGCTGCGCGCTCTCGCCCGTCACGTCGCGCAGATGTGTGAGGACCGGGCCCGCCGTGGCGAGCAGGCGGTCCTCGCCCGCCGCGGCGGCCAGCTCGGCGAGGCGCGGGCCGAGGATGAAGCGGCCCTGCATGTCCCGCGCCACCATCCGGTGGTGTTCCAGTGCCACGGCCAGTCGGTGGGCCGTGGGTCGTGCGAGCCCGGTGGCCGCGACCAACCCCGCGAGGGTGGCCGGACCGGACTCCAGGGCGCTCAAGACAAGAGCCGCCTTGTCGAGAACGCCGACGCCGCTAGAGTTGTCCATGCGTCGATACTCGCGTCTCACTCTGTGAAACGCAAGTTCAATTTTCCGTGGAACACGCCACTCTGTACGAGCGAACCGCAGACCAACGGATTTCGCGGTCCACGTGCGGCACGAGGGGTACGCGCGTCGGCGAACAGATTCTCTAGTTGGGCCGGCGAAGCGGCCGGTCGGAGGGAAAGCGATGGGTAGGACACTCGCGGAGAAGGTCTGGGACGACCACGTCGTCCGGCGCGCCGAGGGCGAGCCCGACCTCCTCTTCATCGATCTGCACCTGCTGCACGAGGTGACCAGCCCCCAGGCCTTCGACGGCCTCCGCCAGGCCGGCCGCCAGGTGCGGCGGCTCGACCTCACCATCGCCACCGAGGATCACAACACCCCGACCCTCGACATCGACAAGCCCATCGCCGACCCGGTCTCCCGGGCCCAGCTGGAGACGCTGCGCAAGAACTGCGCCGACTTCGGCGTGCGCCTGCACCCGCTGGGCGACGTCGAGCAGGGCGTCGTCCACGTGGTGGGACCGCAGCTGGGACTGACGCAGCCGGGCACCACCGTCGTCTGCGGCGACTCCCACACCTCCACGCACGGCGCGTTCGGCGCGCTCGCCTTCGGAATCGGTACTTCTCAGGTCGAGCACGTGCTCGCCACCCAGACGCTGCCGATGGCCCGCCCCAAGACCATGGCCATCACCGTCGACGGCGAACTGCCCGACGACGTCACGGCCAAGGACCTGATCCTCGCCATCATCGCGAAGATCGGCACCGGCGGCGGCCAGGGCTACGTCCTGGAGTACCGCGGCCCGGCCATCGAGAAGCTCTCGATGGAGGCCCGCATGACCATCTGCAACATGTCCATCGAGGCGGGTGCCCGCGCGGGCATGATCGCCCCGGACAAGACCACCTTCGACTACATCGAGGGCCGCGCCCACGCCCCGCTGGGCGCGGACTGGGACGCCGCGGTGGAGTACTGGAAGACCCTGAAGACGGACGACGACGCGGTCTTCGACGCCGAGGTCTACATCGATGCCACCAAGCTGGCCCCGTTCGTCACCTGGGGCACCAACCCGGGCCAGGGCGCGCCGCTTTCGGCGCACGTCCCCGACCCGGCTTCGTACGAAGACGCTTCGGAGCGCCACGCCGCCGAAAAGGCCCTGGAATACATGGGGTTGACCGCCGGGCAGCCGCTGCGGGACATCAAGGTCGACACGGTCTTCGTAGGTTCGTGCACCAACGGCCGCATCGAGGACCTGCGCGCGGCCGCCTCCATCGTCGAGGGCCGCAAAGTCGCCGACGGCGTACGGATGCTGGTCGTCCCGGGCTCGGTCCGGGTCTCCCTGCAGGCCGTCGCGGAGGGCCTGGACAAGGTCTTCACCGCCGCCGGCGCCGAATGGCGGCACGCGGGCTGCTCGATGTGCCTGGGCATGAACCCCGACCAACTGGCTCCCGGCGAGCGCTCCGCGTCCACCTCCAACCGCAACTTCGAGGGCAGGCAGGGCAAGGGCGGTCGCACCCACCTGGTCTCCCCGCAGGTCGCCGCCGCCACCGCCGTCACCGGCCATCTGGCCTCACCCGCCGACCTGTCCGACGCCCCCGTGACCGCCGGAGTCTGAGAACCATGGAAGCATTCACCACGCACACCGGCCGGGCCGTCCCGCTGCGCCGCAGCAACGTGGACACCGACCAGATCATCCCCGCCCACTGGCTGAAGAAGGTCACCAGGGACGGCTTCGAGGACGGGCTCTTCGAGGCCTGGCGCAAGGACCCCGAGTTCGTGCTCAACAAGCCCGAGCGCCAGGGCGCCACCGTCCTGGTCGCCGGACCCGACTTCGGCACCGGCTCCTCGCGCGAGCACGCCGTGTGGGCGCTGCAGAACTTCGGCTTCAAGACCGTCGTCTCCTCCCGCTTCGCCGACATCTTCCGCGGCAACTCGCTGAAGAACGGCCTGCTCACCGTCGTACTCGACCAGAAGGTCGTGGACGCGCTGTGGGAGCTGACCGAGAGCGACCCGCAGGCCGAGATCACCGTGGACCTCCGGGACCGCCAGGTCCGCGCGCAGGGCATCACCGCCGACTTCGAACTCGACGAGAACGCCCGCTGGCGGCTCCTGAACGGCCTGGACGACATCAGCATCACCCTGCGGAACGAGCCGGACATCGCCGCGTACGAGGCCAAGCGCCCCTCGTACAAGCCGCGGACCGTGCAGGTCTGACTCCTCGCAACACCCCGCGGCGCCCTGATGTACCCCCAATCGTGGACGGTTGGGGGTACATCTGTGTCTGCTCCCCAAATGGGCCCGATGACCTGAACGGGTGGTCTCAACTCCCTTGATTCGGACGGAAGAAGAGGCCGGAAATCCCCTTGTACTCGGCGTGACCGGGTACCCTCATGAGGGCGCCGGATGGCGGTAGTTACCCCCTGCGGAGGCGACAACTCGCCCCAGATGGCACAATCGGTGCATGGGACGCGACAGCCAACTCGAGCTCTACGGCCTCGTCGCGGCCCAACTGAAGGAAGCGCACTCACGAGTGCGCGCACTGCAAGTCCCGGAGGGCGTACGGATGGCGCTGACCCGGAAGCTGCTGGTCATTACGGCCGCGGCCAAACACGATCTCGCCGATGCGGCAAGGCGTCTGGAGCGTTTGATGGCCTCCCTCGACGAAGCTGACGAGGGCCGATTCCCCGAAGACACCTGAGCCTCAAGCCTCAACGGGCCTTCGAGGAACTCCGAGATGGTCCAGTTCGTTGCGGCACAAGGGTGATTAGCCCGTTTCGTGTTTGATTTGCGGTATATATCTGCCTAACGTGCGAAAAAGCCGGAGTATTTCGCTCCCGGCAATGTCTCCGAAGGGGAAGACGTGAACAAGGCGCAGCTCGTAGAAGCGATTGCCGACAAGGTGGGCGGCCGCCAGCAGGCCGCCGACGCGGTCGACGCGGTACTCGACGCCATCGTCCGTGCCGTGGTCAGCGGTGACCGCGTTTCGGTCACCGGCTTCGGCTCGTTCGAGAAGGTCGACCGCCCGGCCCGCTACGCCCGCAACCCGCAGACCGGGGAGCGCGTGCGGGTCAAGAAGACCTCGGTTCCGCGCTTCCGCGCCGGTCAGGGCTTCAAGGACCTGGTGAGCGGCTCGAAGAAGCTCCCGAAGAACGATGTCGCGGTCAAGAAGGCGCCCAAGGGCAGCCTGACCGGCGGCGCTTCGGCGACGGTCAAGAAGGCGGCGGCCAAGAAGGCCACCACCAAGAAGGCGGCCGCCAAGAAGACCACCGCCACCGCCAAGAAGACCGCCGCGAAGAAGACCACGGCGACGGCGAAGAAGGCCACGGCGAAGAAGACCACCGCCAAGAAGGCCACCTCGACGGCGACCGCGAAGAAGGCGACCGCCAAGAAGACCACGGCCAAGAAGGCCACGCCGGCGGCGAAGAAGGCCACGGCCAAGAAGACGGCGCCCGCCAAGAAGGCCACGGCGAAGAAGACCGCGCCGGCCAAGAAGGCCACCACGCGCAAGACGACCGCCAAGAAGGCCACCGCCCGCAAGAAGTAGGGCACAGGGCACTCACGCGCCGGGCCGGACTCCCACGGGGGAGCCCGGCCCGCGTCGTGCGTTCCTCAGGGCAACGGGCGCCGGTGCCTCAGAACGTCTGGAGCGTCACCAGGGTGATGCGGCGGGCCTCGCCCTCGCCGTCGACCTCGATCCGCACCCGCTGGCCCGGCCGCAGCAGCCGCAGCCCGCCCGCGTCGAACGCGGGGGCGTCGAAGGGCACCGGGGTGCCGTCGTCGAGCAGCACGCTGCCGCTGCGGGTCTCGGAGTCGTACGTGTACGCGGTCGCCTGCATGGGGGCAGCGTACTCAGTCGGCGATGAGAAGCCGGGCGGCGGCCTTCGCGGTGCGCGGTCCCACGCCGAGTGCGAGGGCGGCCCGCAGGTCTTCTCCGGTGTCCACGTCCTGGCGTACGGAATCGATGCCGTCGAGCGAGAGTTCCACGGCCCCCGACGCCGTGTGATGGGCGCGGGAAGCCGTACCGAATGCCGGTCGCAATTCCATACCGGCCGCCGCGGTCAGCAGTGTCGTGCCGATTCCGGCGGCATCCGGCAAAAACGCCCGGGGGAAATGGGCGGCGTGATCAAGGACATGGCCCAATTCCAGGGGGCGCAGGGCGGGCAGATCGGCGTTCAGGGCGGCGACGGACGCGCCGGACCGCTCGGCGCGTATGACCGCCGCGCCATGGCGCAGGGCGGCGTTCAGGCCTTCTCCCGGCTCGTCGGGAACGATACGGGCGCCCAGCGCGGCCAGCTCACGACCCGCCAGGGCGTCATCCGTGACGACTGCCACATCCCGTACCGCCGGGCAGGCCACCGCCGCGGCCACGGTGTCCTGCGCGAACGCCAGGGCGAGGCCCGGACGCAGGCCGTCGCCCGCGGCGGCGGCGAGCCTGCTCTTGGCGCGCGCCAGCGGCTTCAGGGGTATGACCAGGGTCCACTGCACGGGCGCTCCGTCCTTGTCGTCGCGCCCATTGTGACCTGCTGGGGGGCCTTGATACCTGGGCGGGCGTACGGTGTTCTCGACAGACCGGCAGCCTGGGGCGACACTTGTGCGGCCGACCAGGTTCATGGAGGAAGGTGTTTGCGTGTCCCGCCGCAGAATCGGCTTCTGGTACCGCCTTGCGGCGGTCATCGCAAAACCGCCGCTGGTGGTTCTGTTCAAGCGGGACTGGCGTGGAATGGAACACATTCCGGCCCACGAAGGATTCATCACGGCGGTGAATCACAACTCGCATATCGACCCGTTGTCGTACGCACACTTCCAGTACAACACCGGTCGGGTGCCGCGTTTCCTGGCAAAGGACGGCCTTTTCAGGCGCGGCTTTGTCGGCCAGGTCATGAAGGGCACGGGGCAGATCCCGGTCTACCGCGAGACGACGAACGCGCTCGACGCCTTCCGCGCCGCGGTCGCCGCCATCGAGCGCGGCGAGTGCGTCGCGTTCTACCCCGAGGGCACGCTCACCAGGGACCCCGACATGTGGCCGATGACGGCCAAGTCCGGTGCCGCGCGGGTCGCCCTGGAGACCAGGTGCCCGGTGATCCCGGTGGCCCAGTGGGGCGCCAACCTCGCCCTGCCGCCGTACAGCAAGAAGCCCTCCCTCTTCCCGCGCAAGACCCTCCAGGTGAAGGCCGGGGCCCCCGTCGACCTGTCGCGCTTCTACGACAAGGAGCCGACGCCCGAGGTGCTCCGCGAGGCGACCGAGGCCATCATGGCCGCCATCACCGAACTCCTCGAGGAGATCCGGGGCGAGAAGGCCCCCGACAAGCCGTACGACCCGCGCACGGCACGTCTGGAGCAGCGCCGCAAGGCCGCGGCCCGCAGGGCGTCGCGGAGCACGGCACAGAGCACCACAGAGAACACCACAGAGAGCACCTCGGAGGACAGCAAGTGACGAACCCCGTGAACCCCGTGAACCCGGCAGGCCCGCTGAAGGCCGCCGTCTTCGGAACGGGCTCCTGGGGTACGGCCTTCGGCATGGTGCTCGCCGACGCGGGGTGCGACGTCACCCTGTGGGGCCGGCGCGCCGGACTCGCCGACGCGGTCAACTCCACGCGGACCAACCCGGACTACCTCCCCGGCGTCGAACTCCCCGGGAACCTCCGGGCGACCACCGACCCCGCCGAGGCCGCCGCCGGCGCCGACTTCACCGTCCTCGCCGTGCCCTCGCAGACCCTGCGCGCCAACCTCGCCGAGTGGGCGCCGCTGCTGGCCCCCGAGACCGTCCTCGTCTCCCTCATGAAGGGCGTCGAGCTGGGCTCCGCGATGCGCATGAGCGAGGTCATCGTGGACGTCACGAAGGTCCCGGCGCACCGCGTCGCCGTCGTCACCGGGCCCAACCTCGCCCGCGAGATCGCCGCGCGGCAGCCCGCCGCCTCCGTCGTCGCCTGCGAGGACGAGGCGGTCGCCCAGCGCCTCCAGAAGGCCTGCCACACGCCGTACTTCCGCCCGTACACCAACACCGACGTCGTCGGCTGCGAGCTGGGCGGTGCCGTCAAGAACGTCATCGGGCTCGCCGTCGGCATCGCGGACGGCATGGGCCTCGGCGACAACGCCAAGGGCTCGCTCATCACGCGCGGCCTCGCGGAGACCACCCGGCTCGGGCTCGCCATGGGCGCCGACCCGCTGACGTTCTCCGGGCTCGCGGGCCTCGGCGACCTGGTGGCCACCTGCTCCTCGCCGCTCTCGCGCAACCACACCTTCGGCACCAACCTCGGCAAGGGCATGACCCTGGAGGAGACCATCGCGGTCACCAAGCAGACCGCCGAGGGCGTCAAGTCCTGTGAGTCCGTGCTGGATCTGGCCCGCAGGCACGGCGTCGACATGCCCATCACGGAGACGGTCGTCGGCATCGTCCACGACGGCACGCCCCCGGTCGTGGCCCTCAAGGAGCTGATGTCGCGCAGCGCCAAGCCCGAGCGTCGCTGACTGTTTTTCGGGCAACGGGTACGCTCAACGCGATATGAGCAGCGAGAACCTCCCCCAGAGCCCTGAGCCGCGCCCCGTGCCGAGCTCTGAGCAGCCGCTCCGCAAGCCGCGCGTGGCCGTCGTCTTCGGCGGCCGCAGCTCGGAGCACGGCATCTCCGTGGTGACGGCCGGCGCCATCCTGAGCGCCCTCGACCGCACCAAGTACGACGTCCTGCCCATCGGCATCACCACCGACGGCCGTTGGGCCCTGACGGCGGACGAGCCCGAGCGGATGGCCATCACCGACCGGAAGATGCCGAACGTCGCCGACATCGCCGACTCCGTGGAGGGCGGCGTGGTGCTGCCGCTCGACCCCGGCAACCGCGAGGTCGTCTACAGCGAGCCCGGCTCGGTGCCCAAGGCGCTCGGCGAGGTCGACGTCGTCTTCCCGATGCTGCACGGTCCCTACGGGGAGGACGGCACCCTCCAGGGCCTGCTCGAACTCTCCGGAGTGCCCTACGTGGGCTCCGGCGTCCTCTCCTCGGCCGTCGGCCAGGACAAGGACTACATGAAGCGGATCTTCACGTCCTTCGGGCTGAACGTCGGCCCCTACCTGGTGATCCGCCCGCGCGAGTGGAGCCAGGACGAGGCCGGCGCCCGGCAGCGCATCGCGGAGTTCGCGGGCGAGCACGGCTGGCCGCTGTTCATCAAGCCCGCGCGCGCGGGCTCCTCGATCGGCATCACGAAGGTCGACTCCTTCGAAGGCCTCGACGAGGCGATCGCCGAAGCCCAGCGCCACGACCCGAAGATCCTCGTCGAGGCGCTGCTGCGCGGCCGGGAGATCGAGTGCGGCGTCCTGGAGTTCGAGGACGGCCCGCGCGCGAGCGTCCCGGCCGAGATCCCGCCGGTGCAGGCGCACGACTACTACGACTTCGACGCGAAGTACATCGACTCGACGCCCGGCATCGTGCCGGCGCCGCTGACGCCCGAGCAGACCGCGGAGATCCAGCGGCTCGCGGTCGAGGCGTTCGAGGCGGCGTCCTGCGAGGGCCTGGTGCGGGCGGACTTCTTCCTTACCGAAGACGGCCGGTTCGTGATCAACGAGATCAACACGATGCCGGGCTTCACGCCCATCTCCATGTACCCGCAGATGTGGGAGAAGAGCGGCGTCGGCTACGAGGAGCTGGTGGACCGCCTCATCCAGGCGGCGCTGAACCGCTCCACCGGGCTGCGCTGACACGCTCCACAGACCGCTTTCGGACGGGACCGGCCCGCCCCCGCGAGGTCAGGCGACGCCCTTCGGGATCGTCTCCTTGATGGGGGCGGCGAAGTCCGTGAGCGGACCGAGACCGTCCCCCGTCCGCTCCTGAGGCAGCGTCACCTCGACATAGGCGAGCCGCGCCCCGGTGGTGAACGTGTACGAACCGTCGTCGCGCTTCTGCAGCAGCCAGGCCACGCCGTTCACCTTCACACCGTTCTTCGGGGCGTACGCGGGGTCGATCATCTCGGGGGGCCGCTCCACACCGCAGCGCAGTATGATCGCCGGGTCTCCCCACCCGGCGGTCAGCTCGGACTTCGGCCCGGGGTCGGTGCGCTCCAGCCCGTCGATCTTCTTCGGGAGTCGCGCGTGCAGATCCCGGCAGAGCTTCGCGGCCTTCGCGTCCGGGGACGGAACCACCACCGACGCCTCGTCGTCCGTAGCTGAGCAGGCCGCTGTCGTGATCAACAGAGCGAGGGCGGACGTTCCTGCGAGGCGGCGGCGCCGGTGACGGGGGGTGTTCACCGGGCCAGGGTAGACGGGGGCTACAAGTGCACGACCGGGCAGGTCAGGGTTCGGGTGATGCCGTCCACTTGCTGGACCTTGGCGACCACCATGCGGCCGAGCGCGTCCACCGTGTCCGCCTGCGCGCGCACGATGACATCGTAGGGACCGGTCACGTCCTCGGCCTGGATCACTCCCGGGATCTTGCCGATCAGCTCGGCGACGGTCGACGCCTTGCCGACCTCGGTCTGGATCAGGATGTACGCCTGTACCACGGAACCTCCAGGGCGGCCACGAGGATCATGTGGGGAGAAGGGACGCCACGGTACCGCGTCGCCGCTCGTCACGGGGAGACCCGGGCGGGCTGTGGCGCACACATCGTGGTGGACGGAGAACAGAAGTTGACGGTCATGTCGACCGTACCGACGACAGTGACGGCTCGCGACCGGGGGCCGGGCAGCGTGAAAGGGCATGGTGAGACTCGGTGAAGGGAACCGTGGGCGAGTTGGGGGAGTTCGGGCTCATCAGAGAGCTCACCTCCCGGCTCACCTCCACTCCGGCCGTACGGCTCGGCCCTGGCGACGACGCCGCGGTCGTGTCCGCTCCGGACCGCAGGGTCGTGGCGAGCACCGACATCCTCCTGGAGGGGCGGCACTTCCGCCGCGACTGGTCCACCGCCTACGACGTGGGCCGCAAGGCCGCCGCGCAGAACCTCGCCGACATCGCCGCGATGGGCGCCGTGCCGACCGCGCTCCTGCTCGGCCTCGTCGTACCCGCCGAGCTGCCCGCGAGCTGGCCCACCGAGCTGATGGACGGCCTCAGGGACGAGTGCCAGGTCGCGGGGGCGGCCGTCGTGGGCGGCGATGTCGTCCGCGGTGACACCATCACCGTCGCGATCACCGCCCTCGGCGACTTGCGCAACCACGAGCCGGTCACGCGCGCGGGCGCACAGCCCGGCGACGTGGTCGCCGTCACCGGCTGGCTGGGCTGGTCCGCCGCCGGGCACGCGGTGCTCTCCCGCGGCTTCCGCTCGCCGCGCGCCTTCGTGGAGGCCCACCGCAGGCCCGAGCCGCCCTACCACGCGGGCCCCGCGGCCGCCGGGCTCGGCGCGACCTCCATGACGGACGTCAGCGACGGCCTCATCGCCGACCTCGGGCACATCGCCGAGGCGAGCAAGGTGCGCATCGACATCCGCTCCGGAGACGTCGACGTGCCCACGCAGATGAACGACATCGGCCAGGCCGTCGGCGTCGACCCGCTCCAGTGGGTGCTCAACGGCGGCGAGGACCACGCGATCGTCGCGACGTTCCCGCCCGACGTGAAGCTGCCCGCCCGCTGGAAGGTCATCGGCGAGGTCCTCAACCCCTCCGCGCTGCCCCAGGTGACCGTGGACGGCGCGCCCTGGACCAGCAAGGGCTGGGACCACTTCGGGGACAACGGGGACGCCGAGTGACCGCGCCCCCGCGCGTGCTCACCGTCGCCGGATCCGACTCCGGCGGCGGCGCGGGCATCCAGGCCGACCTGAAGACGATGCTCGCGCTCGGCACGCACGGCATGAGCGTCGTCACGGCCGTCACCGCCCAGAACTCCCTGGGCGTGCAGGGCTTCTGGGAGCTTCCGGCCGAGGCCGTGCGGGCGCAGTACCGCAGCGTCGTCGACGACATCGGCGTACAGGCCGTGAAGACCGGCATGCTCGCCTCGGCCGAACTGGTCGAGACCGTCGCCGACTTGCTGGCGGGCACCGACGCGCCCGCCGTCGTCGACCCGGTCGGCGTCTCCAAGCACGGCGACTCGCTGCTCGCGGCCTCCGCCCTGGACTCCGTACGTACGAAGCTGCTGCCGGTGGCGACGGTCGCGACGCCCAACCTCGACGAGGTCGCCCAGCTCACCGGCGTCGAGGTCACCTCCGAGGACGACCTCCGCCGCGCGGCCGCCGCCGTCCTCGCCTACGGCCCGCAGTGGGTGCTCATCAAGGGCGGCCACCTGCGCGGCGACGCCGTGGACCTGCTCACCGACGGCTCCGAGGAGCACGTGCTGCGCGCCCCGCGCCACGACAACCGCCACACGCACGGCACCGGCTGCACCCTCGCCAGCGCGATCGCGGCGCAGCTGGCGAAGGGGCAGAGCGTGCCGGAGGCCGTGGCGGCCGCCAAGGAGTACGTCACCGAGGCGATCGCCGCCGGTTTCGCACTCGGCGACGGGATCGGCCCGGTCGATCACGGCTGGCGGTTCAGGGGAGCGTAGGCACCCGATCGTGGGCACACGAAGAAGCCGGCTCCCCGAGGGGAGCCGGCTTCTTCAGCAACCAGCTAGGTGGCCGCGCTGGCGTCAGCGCGAGACCTTGCCGGCCTTGATGCACGAGGTGCAGGCGTTGAGGCGCTTCGGCGTCCCGCTCACCACGGCACGCACACGCTGGATGTTCGGGTTCCAGCGACGGGGCGTACGGCGGTGCGAGTGCGAGATGGCGTTGCCGAAGCCCGGCCCCTTGCCGCAGACGTCGCAGTTGGCAGCCACGGGTCACTCCAAAGACTTCAGATGCACTTACGGTTAATCCCGGCATGCCGAGATCAGTGCAATGATCGAAAGTGGCGTTGCCAGGAGGAATGTCCCGATGAGTATCGGGCAACCGGAGCAGCATACAACGACTGCTTCGGTAGAACGAAACTACCACGGCTCGCCCGGCCCCCGCCCCGGGCCCCGTGTTCACCCTCGGTCTACGCTGCGTCCATTCCGGATGGTCAAGGAGGCGAAACAGGTGCCGCAGAACCTCGACGCGGTCGCGGTGCGCGCCTGGTGCCGACTGGCTCTGGACGCCCTCGGCAGGGCCCGCGAGGAGATCGACTCCATCAATGTCTACCCGGTCGCGGACGGGGACACGGGCACGAACCTCTATCTGACGGTGGAGTCGGCGTCCCAGGCGGTCGACGCGGCCTTCACGGGCCACGATCCGGCGCTTCCCTCGCTGGCCGAGACCGTGCACGCGATGGCCCACGGGGCGCTCATCGGGGCCCGCGGGAACTCGGGCACGATCCTCTCGCAGCTGCTGCGGGGGATGGCGCAGGTCCTCGGCGGCCCCGAGCGCGAGAGTGCCGGTGAGGCAGATCACGCCGACGGGCGGACCCTGGAGCGGGCGCTGCGGCGGGCGGCGGAGTCCGCGTACGAGGCGGTCGCGCACCCCGTCGAGGGCACCGTCCTCACGGTGGCCACAGCGGCGGCGAAGGCGGCCGGGGAGGCCGGGGGCGCCGACTGCGGGAGGGTGGCCAGGGCCGCGTACGACGGGGCCTGTACGGCCCTGGACGCGACTCCCGGCCAGCTCGCCGTCCTCGGGCGCGCGGGAGTGGTGGACGCGGGCGGCCGCGGCCTCGTCGCGGTGCTCGGGGCGCTCGTGGGGGCCCTGTCGGGAGAGACGGTGTCGCGCAAGCCGGCCGACCACAGCCACGCGCGCGTGGAGGACGCCGAGTGCGATGACCTCCCGGCGGAGGGCGGCGGACCCGCGTTCGAGGTGATCTACCTCCTGGAGGCCGACGACAGCGCGGTCGCTTGGCTGCGGGCCCGGCTCGACCGGCTCGGCGACTCGCTCGTCGTGGTCGGCGGCGACGGGCTCTGGAACGTCCACGTCCACGTCGACGACGCGGGAGCCGCCGTCGAGGCGGGCGTCGAGGCGGGCAGGCCGCACCGCATCCGCATCACCCACTTCGGGGCGGGCGACGCGCACACCACCGCGCAGCAGCCCCGGGAACGCGCGCAGCGGGCCATCGTCGCCGTCGTACCGGGAGAAGGCCTCGCCGGGCTCTACACCGAGGCGGGAGCGACCACCGTGCCCGCGCGCGTGGGAGAGCCGCCCGCGAGCGGCGAGCTGGTCGACGCCATCAGGCGGGCGCACGCCCGCGAAGTGGTGCTGCTGCCCAACGACGCCGAGCTGCGCCACACCGCGGCCGCCGCGGCGGAACAGGCCAGGACGGAGGGCGTGCGCGTCGCCCTGATCCCCACCCGCTCCGCGGTCCAGGGCATCGCCGCCCTCGCCGTGCACGCACCGGACCGCCGCTTCGACGAGGACGTCGTCGCCATGACCTCGGCGGCCGGCGCGACCCGCTACGGCGAACTGGCCGTCGCCGAGCGGCAGTCGTGGACCATGGCGGGCATCTGCCAGGCCGGTGACGTCCTCGGCCTGATCGACGGCGATGTCGCGGTGATCGGTACGGAGGTGGCCCCCACCGCCACCTCGGTCCTCGACCGCATGCTGTCGGCGGGCGGCGAGATGGTCACGCTCGTCCTCGGCGAATCGGTGCCGGACACCGTCGCGGGGCAGCTGGAGAAGCATGTGCGCGAGACGTATCTGGCCGTCGACACGGTCGTCTACCGCGGCGGCCGCCAGTCCGCGCTGATGCTGATCGGCGTGGAGTAACCCCTGGCCGAGCGGCGGGTACGGGGGACCTGCGGCCGAATGTCAGTGGCGTGGTGTGCAATGGATCTCGTGCCCGCGCTCGAAGAACCCCTGAAGAAAGTGGTCGGCCCCGCCACCGCGAAGGTGATGGCCGAGCACCTCGACCTGCACACGGTCGGCGACCTCCTGCACCACTACCCCCGGCGGTATGCCGAGCGGGGCGAGCTGACCCGCCTCGCCGACCTCCCCCTGGACGAGCACGTCACGGTGGTCGCCCAGGTCGCGACCGCGCGCCTGCACACGTTCAGATCGCCCAAGGCGCCCCGGGGCCAGGGCCAGCGCCTCGAGGTCACCATCACCGACGGCAGCGGCGAGCTGCGCCTGGTCTTCTTCGGCCGCGGCGTCCACAAGCCGCACACCGAGCTGCTGCCCGGCACCCGCGCGATGTTCGCGGGCAAGGTCTCCGTCTTCAACCACCGCCTCCAGCTCGCCCATCCCGCGTACGAACTGCTGCGCGGCGGCGATCCGGACGCGGTGGACAGCTGGGCGGGCGCGCTCATCCCGATCTACCCCGCCTGCAAGCAGCTGGAGTCCTGGAAGATCGCCAAGTCGGTCGAGACGGTCCTGCCCAGCGCCCAGGAAGCCCTCGACCCGCTGCCGCCCGCCCTCAGAGAGGGCCGCGCCCTCGTCCCGCTCCCCGAAGCGCTCCTGAAGATCCACCGGCCGCACTCCAAGGCGGACATCGCCGCCGCCCGCGACCGCCTGAAGTGGGACGAGGCGTTCGTCCTCCAGGTCGCCCTGGCCAGGCGGCGGTACGCGGACGCGCAACTGCCCGCCGTGGCCCGCAGGCCCAAGCCGGGCGGCCTCCTCGACGCCTTCGACGCCAAGCTGCCCTTCACGCTCACCGAAGGCCAGGAAAAGGTCTCCAAGGAGATCTTCGACGACCTCGCCACCGAACACCCGATGCACCGCCTCCTCCAGGGGGAGGTCGGTTCGGGCAAGACGATGGTGGCCCTGCGCGCCATGCTCGCCGTCGTGGACGCGGGCGGGCAGGCCGCGATGCTCGCGCCCACCGAAGTCCTCGCCCAGCAGCACCACCGCTCCATCGTCGAGATGATGGGCGAGCTCGCCGAGGGCGGGATGCTGGGCGGCGCCGAGCAGGCCACCAAGGTCACGCTGCTCACCGGCTCCATGGGCACCGCCGCCCGCCGCCAGGCCCTGCTCGACCTCGTCACCGGCGAGGCCGGCATCGTCATCGGCACCCACGCGCTGATCGAGGACAAGGTGCAGTTCCACGACCTCGGCCTGGTCGTCGTGGACGAGCAGCACCGCTTCGGCGTGGAGCAGCGCGACGCCCTGCGCGGCAAGGGCAAGCAGCCCCCGCACCTGCTGGTCATGACGGCCACGCCCATTCCCCGCACGGTCGCCATGACGGTCTTCGGCGACCTGGAGACCTCCGTCCTCGACCAGCTCCCCGCCGGGCGCTCACCGATCGCCAGCCATGTCGTCCCCGCCCAGGACAAGCCCCACTTCCTCGCCCGCGCGTGGGAGCGCGTGCGCGAAGAGGTGGGGAAGGGCCACCAGGCGTACGTGGTCTGCCCCCGCATCGGTGACGAGGAGGAGGACCCCAAGAAGGCCAAGAAGAAGGCGGAGGAGGAGGCCACCGCCGAGAAGCGGCCCCCGCTCGCCGTGATCGAGGTCGCCGAGCAGCTCGCGAGCGGCCCTCTCCAGGGGCTGCGGGTCGAGGTCCTGCACGGCCGCATGCAGCCCGACGACAAGGACGCCGTGATGCGCCGCTTCACCGCTGGCGAGACACAGGTCCTGGTCGCGACGACGGTCATCGAGGTCGGGGTGAACGTCCCGAACGCCACCGCCATGGTGATCATGGACGCCGACCGCTTCGGCGTCTCCCAGCTCCACCAGCTGCGCGGCCGCGTCGGCCGGGGCTCGGCCCCCGGCCTGTGCCTGCTGGTCACCGACATGCCCGAGGCCAGCCCCGCCCGCGCCCGCCTCGGCGCCGTCGCCTCCACCCTGGACGGCTTCGAGCTGTCCCGCATCGACCTGGAGCAGCGCCGCGAGGGCGATGTGCTCGGCCAGGCCCAGTCCGGCGTGCGCTCCTCCCTGCGCATGCTCGCGGTCATCGACGACGAGGAGGTCATCGCCGCCGCCCGCGAGGAAGCGGTCACGGTCGTCGCCGAGGACCCCGCCCTGGAGCACCTGCCGGAGCTGCGCACCGCCCTGGACGCCCTCCTCGACGCCGAACGCGAGCAGTACCTCGACAAGGGGTGACGCCCGCGCACGCCATATCGTGGAGGGACCACCGCCCAGCCAGAAGGACTCAGATGACCCGCGTGATCGCCGGTGCGGCCGGCGGACGGCGCCTCGCTGTCCCGCCAGGGAACGGCACCCGCCCCACGTCCGACCGCGCGCGCGAGGGCCTCTTCTCCACCTGGCAGGCCCTCCAGGGCACGCTCGACGGGGCACGCGTGCTCGATCTCTACGCGGGCTCCGGAGCCGTGGGCCTGGAAGCCCTCTCCCGGGGCGCCGCGCACACCCTGCTCGTCGAGGCCGACGCCAGAGCGGCCCGCACCATCAGGGAGAACGTGAAGGCGGTCGGCCTGCCGGGCGCCGAGGTGAGAGCGGGCAAAGCCGCCCAGATCGTCCAGCAGGGGGCGCCCGCCACCCCGTATGACCTGGTCTTCCTCGATCCGCCCTACGCGGTCACCGATGTCGATCTTCGGGAGATACTGCTCACACTCCGCTCGGAAGGGTGGCTCACACCCGACGCGCTCGTCACCGTTGAACGCAGTACAAGAGGCGGAGAATTCGGCTGGCCGGAGGGGTTCGAGCCCCTCAGGTCCCGTCGCTACGGCGAAGGGACGTTTTGGTACGGTCGCGCCGCCTCTACGTGCGACGACTCAGTGATCGCGCCATGACCGGACCGGAGAGCGAGGGACTCACGTTGCGCCGCGCCGTATGTCCGGGGTCTTTCGACCCCATCACCAATGGACACCTCGACATCATCGCCCGCGCCTCCAAGCTGTACGACGTGGTGCACGTCGCGGTGATGATCAATCAGTCGAAGAAGGGCCTGTTCGAGATCGAGGAGCGGATCGACCTGATCCGCCAGGTCACGGCCGACTTCGGCAATGTCGAGGTCGAGTCCTTCCACGGCCTCCTCGTCGACTTCTGCAAGCAGCGCGACATCCCGGCCATCGTCAAGGGCCTGCGCGCGGTCAGCGATTTCGACTACGAACTCCAGATGGCCCAGATGAACAACGGCCTCTCGGGCGTCGAGACGCTGTTCGTGCCGACCAACCCCACCTACAGCTTCCTCTCCTCCTCGCTGGTCAAGGAGGTCGCCGCCTGGGGCGGCGACGTCGCCCACCTGCTGCCGCCGGTGGTCCACGAGGTTTTGGTCGAACGCCTGGGCCAGAAGTGACCTTTCAGCCGATCCGCTGACAGCCCGTCATCCGGTGTCGGGCGGGCGCCCGTCGGCCTTACAGTCGTCCCGTCCGTCTCCCAACCAGCTGTAGAGAGTGGCGAGCACACGGTGGACGTGCAGAAGAAGATCGACGAGATCGTCCGGGCGGTCGGCAGCGCCCGGTCCATGCCCATGTCGGCCTCGTGCGTGGTCAACCGCGCCGATCTGCTCTCGATGCTCGAAGAGGTGCGCCAGGCCCTGCCCGGCTCCCTCGCCCAGGCCCAGGAGCTGATCGGCGGCCGCGAGCAGCTGGTCGAGCAGGCCCGCCAGGAGGCCGAGCGGATCATCGAGTCCGCGCACGCCGAGCGCGGCTCCCTGATCTCCGACACGGAGGTCGCCCGGCGCTCCCAGGGCGAGGCCGAGCGCATCCTCGCCGAGGCCCGCCAGGCCGCCGAGGAGGTCCGCGTCGAGGCCGACGACTACGTGGACAGCAAGCTCGCCAACTTCGAGGTCGTCCTCACCAAGACCCTCGGCTCGGTCGGCCGCGGCCGCGAGAAGCTGCTCGGCACCGGCCCGGGCCTCGACGAGAACGGCTACGACGACGAGGACGCCCCCGAGCGCAGCCACGACCCCGAGACCCTGCGCCGCAACGCCGACGCGTACGTGGACGCCAAGCTGGGCGCCTTCGAGGCGGTCCTCGCCAAGACCCTGGAGGCGGTCGGCCGCGGCCGCCAGACCCTGCACGGCCGCGCCCCGGCCGACGAGCTGGGCACCCTGGGCGAGGGCGCCACCACCCAGGGCCACACCACCGACGCGGAGTTCCTCGCGGACCTCGCGGGCCCGGCCGCCGCCCCGGCGCCCCAGCAGGCCCGCCAGGCCC
>NZ_WMBF01000873.1:0-761 GCF_019400875.1 Streptomyces anatolicus
CCGCCTGCCCGCTGCCCCACCCGCGGCCTCCTCGTCGACGATCCCCAGCTCACCGGCGAGGCCCCACAGCGCCTGCTTCACCGAGGAGCGGCTGTCGAGGTCCTGTACGCGGCCCGCGTCCACGGCGGCCTGGAGTTCCTTGAAGGCGGCGGGCACGGTGGTGCGGGCCACCCGGGTGCCCGTGACGCGCTCCACCAGGGAGGGCTGTATCTCCGCGCCCTTGCCGTGGCGGTTGACGACCGTGAGGGTCTCCTCGGCCTTGCGGATCTGGAGGCGGTCCCACAGCCGCACCATGCGCTTCGCGGCCCGTACCGCCACCACGTCGGGGGTGAGGAGCAGCAGCGCGTGGTCGGCGAGCTCCACGGCGGCGGCGCTCGCGGCGGTGACGTAGGCACCGCAGTCGACGACCACGACGTCGTAGCGGGCGCGCAGGGAGCCGAGGATCTGGCGGGCGACGCGGTCGGTGACCTCCTCGCCGCGTTCGCCCTCGGCGGGGGCGAGGAGCAGGCCGATGCCGCTCTCGTGGGTGTAGACGGCGTCCTGGAGGACGCGGGGCGTGATGTCGGTGATGGCGGCGAGGTCGACGACCGAGCGGCGGAACTGCACGTCCAGGTAGGAGGCGACGTCGCCGGACTGGAGGTCGAGGTCGAGGACGGCGACGGTACGGCCCGACGCCTGTGCGGCGAGGGCGAGCTGGACGGCCGCGAGGGTCGCCCCGACGCCGCCCTTCGCCCCGCTGACGGTGACGACGGTGCCCGCGC
>NZ_WMBF01000200.1:0-11046 GCF_019400875.1 Streptomyces anatolicus
GCCTTGGGGGTTGCCTTGGGCGCCGCCTTGGCGGGCGGCTCGTCGAGCGGCTTCAGGGCAACGAACTTGCTGGTCCGCTCGGCGTCCCGCTCGGTCTTTGCAGCGCCCTTTGCGGAGTCCTTCTCGGCGTCCTTCGGGGAGGCCTTTTCAGAGGCCTTCGCGGATGCCTCCTCGGCGTCCTTGCCGGTGCTCTTGTCGGCACCCTTGCCGGGCACGTCGGTGCCGAGCTTGAGCATGGTGGTCGGCTGATCCACGGCGGGCTTCACGACAGGCGCCTTGAAGACGGCGGTGGCCTGATCGACACCGGCGTACTTGTCGTCGGCGGCGGGCTTGTCGTCGGGCGCGGGCTTGTCCGTGCCGGTGGGCTTGGTGCCGGTGCCGGGCTTGTCGGCGCCGGACGGCTTGGTGCCGGTGCCGGGCTTGTCGGCGCCGGTGCCGGACTTGGCGGCAGCGGCAGGGTTCGCCTCACCGTGAGGCTTGGCCTCGCCGCCAGGCTTGACCGCGCCGGTGGACTTGGCACCCGTACCGGACTTGTCCGTGCCGGACGGCTTGGCAGCGCCGGACGGCTTGGCGTCGGCGGTGGGCTCGGTGTCCTTCTCGGCCGGGGCGTCGCCCTTGGCGGGAGCCTTCGCCTCGGCAGGAGCACCCTCCGCGGAGTCGGCGCCCTTCTCGGAGCCGGAGGCACCGGCGCCCTCGCTGGACGCGGACCCCTCAGCGGAAGCACCCTCCACCGAACCGGCGCCCACGCCAGAACCCGCGCCCCCTGCCGGAGCGTCCGCCCCGGCCGGCGCGGGCTTCACCGAGGAGTCGTCCTCCGCCGCAGGACCGTCACTGCTCGCCCCGGATCCGGCCTCGTCCTCGTCGTCCGACGTGGCGACCCACGCCGCCACCGCGTCCCGCAGCCGCGCGTCACCGCTCCCCTTACCACCGGAAGCCGCCGAGGCCTCCGGCGTCTCCGGCGTATCGGAAGACCGCGAACCCTCCGCGCCGGCCACGGCGCCCCGCGCCGAAGGGATCTCGCGGGCCACCGCGAGGCGCGGGTCCCGCTCCTCCGGTGCCGACGCGGAAGGGTCCGCCGCAGTCGGGTTCCCCGACGACTTCCGCTGCTTCGACCTGTCGGGGGTCTCGCCCGCCACCGATGCCTCCTCGTACCTGCGCCAAATCCGGGCCGGACCCACTGTCCGAACCGTGTACCAGTGTCCTGTGTGAGGGCTTAACCCCCGTGGTAGACGAGAACGACATACCTACTGGTTCCCGTACATCCCGCCCACGCGCTCTCGACAGACCAATGTGAGAGGGGTCACCCTGTCATTCATCCACGCGGGGAGGCATGGATGGGCAGGAGCCGCAGAACAATTCCGGAGGAGCTTCTGCTGCTCGCTTTGGACCCGGCCACGGGTACCACAGCGCAGCCGCAGTCGCTCGACCTCGGTCTGGCCGGAGCACAGCTAGTGGAGCTGGCGCTGGCCGGACGGATAGCCCCAGACGGGGATCGTATCGCCGTGGTGATGCCACGGCCGACCGGAGATCCGACTCTGGACTCCGCACTGGAGCTGCTGCGCAGGCGCGGCAGCCCGGTCCGGGCCGTCCACTGGATCGGCGGGCCCCGCCTGGGGCTGCGCCAGACGTACCTCTCGCACCTGGAGCGATGCGGCATGGTCCATGCCGTGGCGGGCCAGATGTGCGGGGTGCTGCCGACGACTCGCTACCAAGCGACGGACACGGCGATCAGCCGGGAAATCAGGTCCCGGCTCGATTCGGCGATCCGCACCGGCGTACCGCCGGACCCGCGGACCGCCGCGCTCGCCGCACTGGCCCACGCGGTCGGCCTCGGCAAGCATCTGTACCCCGGGAACGAGGGGCGTTCATCGCGCTCCCGCCTCCGGGACCTCATCAGGCACGACCCGATGGGCGGCCTCGTGGCGCACGCCGTGATGGACGTCCAGAACGGCGTGGCCGCTCAGCCGCGCCGCAGTGCCGCACCGGCGGGCCCCACGGGTCCCGGCGGCAGGCAGCCGGCCAGGGCGGTCGCGGATCCGGACCGGATCCCGATGCAGCCGCGCCGCGGATCCATGGCACGCGCCGTGGCCCACTGAGCACGGCACCACCACCCCCCACAGCACGTCACGGCACATCACCGCTCGACACCGCTCGACCGCTCAGCACCATCAGCGGCACATCACCGCTCAACACCAGGCACGCACGCACCACAAGGCATCCACGCGTCACCGCACCTGGGCATCACCGCATCACCGCGTCACCGCACCAACACACCAGCGCCGCACCGCAGTCCCCCAGACCGGTCCGGGAGCCGCTGGGCCGCGCGGGGAGTGGCACCGGACCGTCCGGACGACGACACCCCGGTACCACCACCCCGCGCGGCAACCGCCCGCACGTTCGCACATCGCTGTTTCCCAGCGGCGCCCCACACGTTGGTGGCACTCTGCTGAGCAGTAGATACGCAAAATCGTGGCAGGCAAGCCGGAGGTGCACGTCCCGTGGCGTCCAATGTCAATCCCACCGTCAGGCGACGTCGCCTTGGCCAGGAGCTGCGCCGGCTCCGCGAGCTGAAGGGCATGACGGCCGAAGAGGTCGCCGAGCGCCTGCTCGTCTCGCAGTCGAAGATCTCCAGACTGGAGAACGGCCGCCGCTCGATCAGCCAGCGCGACGTCCGCGACCTGTGCGGTGTCTACGAGGTCGAGGACCACCGCATCGTCGACTCCCTGATGCAAATGGCCAAGGATTCGCGCCAGCAAGGCTGGTGGCACTCCTTCGGCGACATCCCGTACAGCGTGTACATCGGGCTCGAGACGGACGCCGCGTCCTTGCGGGTGTACGACCCGCAGGTCGTCCCCGGACTGCTCCAGACCCGCCCCTACGCCGAGGCGCTGATCACCGGCGCGCTCCCGGAGACCACGACGACCGACATCGAGAAGCGCGTCCAGGTGCGCATGCGCCGCCAGGAGCGCATCGCGGCGCCGGAGAACCCGCTGCGTCTGTGGACCGTCCTCGACGAGTCCGCGCTGCGTCGCGTGGTCGGCTCCCCGCAGCTGATGCGAGAGCAACTGGAACATCTGGTGGAGCAGTCCCAGCTGCCGCACGTCACGGTCCAGGTGATCCCCTTCGAGCTGGGCGCGCACCCCGGCCTCAACGGTCAGTACGCGATCCTGGAGTTCCCCGACGCCGCCGATTCCAGCGTGGTCTATATCGAGGGCGTCACCAGCGATCTGTATCTGGAGAAGGCGAACGACGTCCAGCAGTACAGCGTGATGTACGAGCACCTTCGGGCCCAGGCGCTGAACGTGGAGCAATCGCGCCAGCTCATCACCGAGATCTCGAAGGGCTACGCCCGCTGAGCCAGGGACCGCGGAGCCGCCCCCTCGCGGAAAATGCCGCACGGTACACCCTTGCTGCGTCGGGACGGAAGACCCCCCTGGTATATGCCATCCGGTCGAGTGAATGGCCCCTTCACGTGCCGAAGTTGGCGAGTAGCGTCATTCACGCCAGCGGGCAAGAGCGTTGGCGCACACCGCGGTTCGCGGTGAAAGCAACTCACCAACTGGGCAAACCGGAGTGAAAATGGCAATCCAGCAAGGCGTTTCGCATACGTGGGTCAAGTCCTCGTACTCCACCGGCAACGGTGCGTGCGTCGAGGTCAAGTCTCCCCTGGCGTCCGGCATTTCGGTGCGTGACTCCAAGGTCGTCGCGGGTCCGGTCCTCGCCTTCCCCGCCGACTCCTGGAACGCGTTCGTCGCCGAGGTGAGCCGGAGGGCTGCCGATCTCGCGTGACGCCACACGTGACACCACAACCGCATAAGCAGCACCGAATGAGCCCTCTCGACTGGCCCGCCGTCCCGGCCGAGGGGGCTCGGCCCTGCGCCCGGCCCTATGCCTGGCCCCGCGTCCACCCCGCCGGTCAGCGCAATCGGTCGACGTACAGGTCCGTCCCCGGCACGGTCGGGATGAAGGGGGCGACCAACCCCACCCGGCCGAGGCCCGATTCGGCCACCGCCGCGTCCCGCTCGGTGAAGTGCGCCTCCCAGCACTCCCGCGGATCCTCCTGGAGGAACCACAGCAGGGTCAGCCGGGTGTCCACGCCCTCGACCTGCTTCACGTACGTCATACGGTCCCCCGGCAGCGGGGTCGGCCGGAAGATTGTCACCATCGCGGCCGGTGAACCGGCGAGCGCGCGCGGCAGGTGGCAGGCACGAAGCCACTCCAGCAACTCCCTCCTCCGCTCGGCGCTCTCGGCGTCCACGACTTCGAGGACGAGGCCCTTGTAGGGGTGGTCGAGCGCATGGAAGTCGCGCGGGCCCGCCGCGCCGTCCCGGTAGACGGTCGCCTCGTGGTCCTGGAACGCGGTGAAGACGTGGGTGCGTTCCTGGTGGACGCGGCCGTCGCGGTTGAGCCGCTTGTTGATCCCCACGGTCCACTTCATGTGCTCGTCGTAGCGGCCCTCCGTCACCCAGTACGTGGAGAGGTAGCAGCCCGCGGTGACCGGCTCGGCGACCGCGGACTCGGCGGGGTAGCGCAGGAGCTGGAGGTCACGCGTGGCGACCCAGCGGCGCCCGGCGTACATCCAGGGCATGGCCATCGCGCCGGCGTAGTAGTGGTCGTCCTCGTACCAGCGGTTGTAGGCGAACTCGTGTCCCGGGTGCGGTTCGACCAGGGTGATCAGGGCGTGCCCCGGGCGTACGCCGTAGGGGCCGACGGCGGCCAGTTCGGCGTAGGTGTCGGTGTCGGTGTGGGTGTCCTCTGCCTCAGCCTCTGCCATGTGCCCGCCCCGCCCTTCTCTTCCCACGACTCTTCCCTGGGCCATCGACCGCCCCTACTCTGACGCCCCGTCAGTAAAACTGCCAGAGCCTGGAGGCGCCCATGCCGTCATCGCCGCTCACCGGGAAGACCGTCATCGTCTCCGGCGTCGGCGCCGGGCTCGGCCACCAGGTCGCGGCGGCCGTCGTGCGCGACGGGGGCAACGCCGTGCTCGGGGCGCGCACCGAGGCCAACCTCGCCAAGTCCGCCGCCGAGATCGACCCGGGAGGCGCGCACACCGCGTACCGGGCGACCGACATCACCGACGAGCGCCAGTGCCGGGCGCTGGCCGCGCTGGCGTGCGACCGCTTCGGGGGGATCGACGCGGTCGTCCATGTCGCCGCCTGGGACAGCTACTTCGGCGGCCTTGAGGACGCGGACCTCGACGGCTGGCGCGGGGTCCTCGACGTCAATCTGCTCGGCACCCTGCGGATGACCCGCGCGTGCCTGCCCGCGCTCAAGGAGCGGCGGGGCGGTTCGGTGGTCTTCATCGGTACGCAGTCGGCGGTGGCGGCGCCCTCGGAGGTGCGGCAGGCCGCGTACGCGGCGTCCAAGGGCGCCCTGACGTCGGCGATGTACTCCCTCGCGCGGGAGCTGGGGCCGCACCGGATCCGGGTCAACACCGTGCTGCCGGGGTGGATGTGGGGGCCTCCGGTCGAGGCGTTCGTACGGTTCACGGCGGGGGCCGAGGGTGTGCCGGAGGAGGAGGTCCGGGGGCGGCTCGTGTCGCGGATGGCGCTGCCGGAGCTGGCCACGGACGGCGATGTGGCGGACGCGGTGGTCTTTCTCGCGTCCGAGCGGGCCCGGGCCATCACCGGGCAGTCCCTGCTGGTCAACGCGGGGGAGCTGATGCGGTGAGCGTTCCCCCGGGGTCGCCCGGGCGCCTCAGGCGCGCGGGTAGCGGGCGAGCCAGCCCGGGGAGGAGACGGCGGGGCCGTGCAGGGCGGGGCCCTGGGTCATCTCCATGGCGAAGTCGTCCGCCAGCTCCAGGACCGTGGGGCGGCCCTCGAGCTCGGTGAGCCAGCCCGGCGGCAGCGCGGTCTCCCCGTGCAGCGCGCCGAGCAGCGCCCCGCACAGCGCGCCCGTGGCGGCCGACGCCCCGCCGTGGTTGACGGCGAGCCGCACGCCGTGGCGGATGTCCTCGCCGACCAGGGCGCAGTAGACGGCCGCAGCGAGCACCCCCTCGGCGGTGCCGTCCGCGAGCAGTTCCTCCACGCGCGCGGGCGCGGGCATGCCCTGGCGTACGGCGCCCAGCGCGTGCCGGAGCGCGTCGGCGACGGGCGGGTGGCCGGGGTGGGCGGCGAGCAGGGCGAGGGTCCGCTGGATCGCTCCGTCGAGGGACTCCCCGCGGGCGAGGCCGTGCACGATGACGGCGTGCGCGCCGGCGGCGAGGTAGGCGGTGGGGTGGCCGTGGGTCTGGACGGCGCACTCGACGGCGAGTTGCAGGACGAGCTGCGGCTCCCAGCCGACGAGGAGGCCGAAGGGCGCGGATCTGACGGCGGCCTCGGGGCCGCGCTCGTCGGGGTTCTTGGGGGTGTCGAGGGTGCCCATGACGATGTTGCCGAGGCCGAGGAGGCAGGCGCGGGGCGGGTTGCGGCGCGTGTACAGCCACTCCTCGCGGGCCAGCCAGCCGTCCTCCTTGCGCCGCTCGTCCGGTCCCCAGTCGCTCTGGGTGGCGACCCAGCGGCGGTAGGCGCGGTGCAGGTCGGTCGGCGGGTGCCAGGCGCCGGTGTCGCGGCGCACCTGGGCGCGTATGAGCCCGTCGACGGTGAAGAGGGTGAGCTGGGTGGCGGCCGTCACCGCGCCGCGTCTGCCGTACGCGGGGGCGGGCTCGGTGAGGCCCGCGTCGCCGTGGGCCTCCCGTATCGCGTCGAGGGAGAGGTCGTCGACGGGTGCCCCGAAGGCGTCGCCCACGGCGGCCCCGAGGAGGGTGCCGCGCACCCGGCTGCGGAAGTCCTGCTGCTCGGCGCGGCCCCAGACACCGGTGGCTGCTGCAGTGCCCACGGGACCTCCCTCCGCGCCTCACCAGGTTGCGACTGCGCAGCACTGTAATCGAACGGGAACGGTCGATTCAGACGGCAAGGGGAATGCGACGAGTCGCCCTCGGGGTCGCTTTTGGACGACGTTCACCGGACCTTCGCAGTCGCCGCGAAACCTACGGAACTTCTGGTTCCGGAATGCCCAGGATCCGCTCCCTCTGCTCCCGCGCCCACGCGTAACCCGGATCGACCCGCAGCGCCTCCGCCAAGGAGGCCAGCGCCTCGTCCAACCGGCCCAGCGCTTCCAGGGACAGGGCCCTGCTACCCCACGCCCACGCGTAGGCCGGGTCGAGGGCGAGTGCCGACTCGTACTCCGCGACGGCCTCCTCGTGGCGGCCCGCCGCGCGCAGGACATCGCCCCGCTCGCCGCGCGTGCCCGCCACGTCCGGGGCCAGGCGCTGGGCGCGGTCGAGGTCGGCGAGGGCGCCGGGGCCGTCGCCGAGGTGGTGGCGGACGCGGGCCCTGCGGGTCAGGGCCCAGGCGTACTCGGGCCACAGGGCGATCGCGCGGTCCAGGTCGGCAAGGGCCTCGCGTGGGCGGCCGAGCGTGAACTTGGCCTGGCCGAGGCTGCCCAGGGTCAGCGGCTCCTCCGGGTCGAGCTGGTGCGCCCGCTCCAGCCAGGGCAGCGCCTCCTCGGGGCGGCCCATGCGCCGGTACGTCTCGCCGCGCTGGCGCGCCACCCACGCCGCGCCGGGTGCAAGCGAGGCGGCCTCCGCGAGAGCGAGCAGCGCGCTCTCGTACTCGCCGAGGGCCCGGTGGGTGACCGCCAGGTCGTGGTGGCCCCAGGGGTCGTCCGGGGCCAGGGCGATGGCGCGCGCGTGGTCGTCGAGGGCTTCCCGCAACCGGCCGAGCAGGAAGAGCTGCAGGCCGTGCGCGTGGTGCGCGGCGGCCCTGCCCGCGTCGTCCAGAGCGGCGCGGGCCAGCAGGAGTTCCAGGACGCGCAGCGCCCCGGTCGCCTCGTCGGCGAGGGCCGCGAGGCAGTCGTCGGCCCAGGCCCGCAGATGCCCCGCGTCGGTGTCGTCGGCCGCGTCCGCCACCGCCTGGGCCCACTCGCGCGCCACGGCAGTGTCCGCGCGGCACGCGTCCACCCCCTCGCGCAGCACCCCGGGCAGCGCGGCCCGGGGCCCGGCGCACAGCCGGTGGTACAGCTCCTCGACCCGCACCGCACGCCACGCGGGCCGCGTCCACGGCCGCCCCGGCTCGCCCCGGTCCTCCTCCTCCAGCGCGGCGCACCGCCGCCGGTACAGCTCGGCGAGGCGGGTGTGCCCCGAACGCCACCGCTCCGGGGACGAGTTGCGGCGCAGGCGCAGCATCGGGGCGCGTACGACTCCGTGGTAGCGGGCCGCGCCCCCGCGGTCGGTCCGTACGAACGGCATGGCCCGCAGCCACGCGTACAGCTCCGCCGGGCTCTCGCCGCCCTCGCCGTCTTCCCCGGTGCACGTACGTACGACCTCCTCGTCGAGGCGGCGTGGCAGCGCGCACGCGAGGGCGGCCGCGCGGCGCGCCGGCTCCTGCTCCGCCTTGAGGAACCGCTCGACGGCCGTGGCGCTCGGGTCACCCACGTCGTCCGGGCCGGCCGGGCCGCTCTCGGCGAGGGTGGAGACGAGCACCGGCAGCCTGCCCGACAGGCGCAGCACCTCCGCCACGACGGGCTCATCGGTGACGCCCTTGGCGGCGAGCAGGGCGCGCGCCTCGGTGTCCGTGAAGGGCCGCAGGGGCAGCTCTGCGGCGAAATCCGCGGCGCCCTCCCAGCGGGCGGGGTCGAGGGGACGCTGGCCCGCGGTCACCACGACGACGTTGGAGGGGAGTACGCCGTAGCGGTCGGTCGTCATCGTGTCGTGCAGCCAGCGGTCGAGGAACGGCGCCGTCCGTTCGTACGTGTCGAAGAACAGGGCAAGCCAGGGCGCGGTGTCGGCCGCCTCGGCCAGCTCGTCCAGGAGCACGGGGGTGAGCACGCGCTCCGGTTCCAGGACGAGGCGGGCGTCGTCCTGCGTGCGGAAGCGGGAGCGCAGCCGGTCGGCGCCCCGGGCGAGGCGGTCCGCGTCGACGACCCCGGCGAAGGCGCCCACCACCGGGACCATGCCGAGCCCGACGACCCCGGCGCGGGCCGCCACCGCGCTGCCCGTGGACGGCGCGTCGGGCCCGGGCTCGCGCACGGCTGCGATGGCCTCGTGGCTGCGCTGGCGGTAGGTGGCGAGGGCCCGCTCCAGGTGTTTCAAGGTGCGGCCCTGCTGGGCGAACTGGGCGGCAAGCTCCGTGACGGTCCCGGGGATGCCGGCGGATCCCTCGTCGACGTGGGCGACCAGCGCGCCGCACTCCCTCGCCAGCCGCGCCAGCTCCCGCACGAGCGAGGTCTTGCCGACGCCCGCCGGGCCGTGCACATGGAAGAGGAAGCGGTGGCGGTCGTCGTCCGGCGGCAGCTCGAAGTTCTCCCGGAACAGCCGCAGTTCCTCGCGGCGCCCCACGAATCCGGCGCGCCGCCTGCCCCGGATCAGCTCCTGCATCGAGACCCTCGCCCGCGCCATCCCGCCCCTCCCGCCTCCACCGGCGCCTTCCGGTGTTCCGGCCCCCCGGCGTCCGGCCAGTCTCACGCATACGTACGTCACACACGCGTGCCGCGAGGTGAACGGCGGCCGTCGCCCGTCGAACGTCCGGATCACGTAACGGAGTTCCCACGGTGTACAACCTCCCCTCCAGGCCACTTGTCTCCTGTTGCGTCACACACGTACTCCCAGGAGGCTCAGTGCCCCGCCGCACACTCATCACCGCCATCACCGTCACCGCCCTGGCCGCCCCGCTCGCCATCTCCGCCGCCGCGGGCACGGCGTCGGCCGCGCCCGTGCCGCCCCGCACGCCGGTCACCGACTTCAACCGCGACGGGTACCCCGACCTCGCGGTCGCCGCGCCCTTCGGCACCGTCGACGGCGTCGAGAAGGCGGGCTACATATCCGTCGTGTACGGCACCGCGTCCGGGCCCGGCACGGCACGCCACCAGGTCATCGACCGCACCACGCCGGGCGTCCCCGGTGAGCCCGCGGGTACGCACGCCTTCGGTTACCAGATGCTCCCCGGCGACCTGGACGGTGACTCGTACACCGATCTGCTCGTGTCCGGCGGTGACGACGACGGCAACAAGGCCACCGTGCTCTGGGGCTCGAAGGACGGCCTGACCGGCCAGGACACCGTCCTGCCCTACCGGTACGCCGAGTTCGCCCTGGGCGACTTCAACGGCGACGGCAAGCGCGACCTCGTCGTGAACTCCGACCCGAGCGACGACCCGAACTACTCCGGGATGACGATCCAGTACGGGCCCTTCACCCGGGACGGCAAGACGCGCACCCGCGACAGCATCACCACGGACGACAGCGGCAACTCGGGCCTGCGCTCCTTCATCACCGGTGACATCACGGGCGACGGCGCCGACGACATCGTCACCACGCACGGCTTTGAGGAGATGCAGCACGAGGCCCACTTCTGGAAGGGTTCGAAAACCGGCGTCAGCCACACCTCGAAGTACCTCGGCACGGCGTACAGCGGCACCGTCGGCGACGTCGACGGCGACGGGTACGGCGACCTGATCACCCGCGACATCGGCGGTGTCACCGAGGAGATCGACTCCGCCCCCGGCAGCATCACCATCCAGTACGGCACCTCCACCGGCCCCAGCAACACGCGCAAGAAGGTCATCACGCAGGACACCGCGGGCGTCCCGGGCGCCAGTGAGCGTGACGACGCGTTCGGCGCCTCCCTCAGCGCGGGCGACGTGAACGGCGACGGCAAGGCGGAGGTCGCCGTCGGCGTCCCCGGCGAGAGCCTCGACGCGGCCACCGGCACCGGCGCGGTCATCCTGCTCAAGGGCGCCTCCAAGGCCGCCGGCGGCATGACGGGCAAGGGCGCCGTCGCCTACAACCAGACGACCGCCGGGGTCCCCGGGGTCTCCGAGGCGGGCGACGACTTCGGCCGCCAGGTCTCCCTCACCGACCTGAACAAGGACGGCAAGGCCGACCTGACCGCCACGGCCCCCGGCGAGGACGGCACGTACGCCGACTCGGGCGCCCTGTGGAACCTCTTCGGCTCCGCGAGCGGCCTGACCACGACGGGCGCCACCACGCTCAGCCCGGTGAAGCTCGGCGCGCCGGAGAAGGACGCCAAGTTCGGCCACACGCTCGTCGGCTGACCACCCCCTCCCCGGGCC
>NZ_WMBF01000201.1:0-11019 GCF_019400875.1 Streptomyces anatolicus
CCCCGCCCCCCTTACCGTCGGTAACTGACGTGTCAGGCGCAGGAGCATACGGTCGCGGCCGATGAGGCGGAAGATGCGGAGGAGCGGCTTCGAACATTGGCGTGATTACGGCACCGGAGGCCGCGTCAGCTCTGCGAGGGCGGGGCCGCGTCACCTCTGCGGAGGCGGGGTGGCGTCAGCTCTGCGGGGAGGGCCGCGTCAGCCCTGCGGGGGCGGGCCCAGCACATCCGTGAGGGAGTACCGCACCGGCTCCTCCAGCTGGGCGTAGGTGCAGCTCTCCGGAGCGCGGTCGGGGCGCCAGGTGCGGAACCGCGCCGTGTGGCGGAAGCGCCGGCCGCCCTCCATGTGGTCGTACGCCACCTCGCAGACCCACTCCGGGCGCACCGGCACCCACGACAGGTCCTTCTTCCCCGACCATCGGCTCGGCGCCCCCGGCAGCCGCGCCGTCTCATGCGCCGCCTCGTCCGCCCAGGCGGCCCACGGGTGTTCCTCGGCGCTCTCCATCCGCAGCGGCGCCAGCTCCTCGACGAGTTCCGCGCGCCGCTTCATGGAGAAGGCGGCGGCCACGCCCACGTGCTGGAGGGCGCCCCCGGCGTCGTACAGGCCGAGGAGGAGCGAGCCGACGACGGGCCCGCTCTTGTGGAGGCGGTAGCCCGCGACCACGCAGTCCGCCGTGCGCTCGTGCTTGACCTTGAACATGACGCGCTCGTCCTGGCGGTAGAGCAGGTCGAGCGGCTTGGCGATGACGCCGTCGAGCCCCGCGCCCTCGAACTCCTCGAACCAACGCCGCGCCACCTCCGTATCGGTGGTCGCCGGTGCCACGTGGACCGGAGGCGTCACTCCGGAGAGGGCCGACTCCAGGCGTGCGCGCCGCTCGGCCATGGGGGTGGTGAGCAGGGACTCGTCCGCGAGGGCGAGCAGGTCGAAGGCGACGAACGAGGAGGGGGTGCGCTCGGCGAGCGTCGCGACCCGCGAGGCCGCCGGGTGGATGCGTTCGGTGAGGGCGTCGAAGTCCAGGTGTCCGTCCCGGGCGATCACGATCTCGCCGTCCAGCACGCAGCGCGCGGGAAGGCGCTCCCGCAGGGCGGTCACCAGCTCGGGGAAGTAGCGGGTGAGGGGCTTGCCCGTACGGCTGCCGATCTCGATGTCGGCACCGTCGCGGAAGACGATCGCCCGGAAGCCGTCCCACTTCGCCTCGTACTGCATGCCCGGCGGAATCTTCGCCACGGGCTTGGCGAGCATGGGCTTCACGGGCGGCATCACCGGCAGATCCATACTCCGATTCTGCGGTGGTTCACCCCATACTGCCCGGTGTGCGGCGAATGTCCGGCCCGCTTAGCGTGGCTCCATGGGTGAAGCCAAGGGCAAGAGCGCGGCCGTGGAGATCGACACGGGGGAACGGACGGTACGTCTGTCCAGCCCCGACCGGGTGGTCTTCCCCGAGCGTGGCTTCACCAAGCTGGACGTCGCCCGGTACCTCGTCTCCGTCGGTCCCGGCATCCTGCGCGCGCTCAGAGACCGCCCCACCACCCTCCAGCGCTACCCGGACGGGGCGGCCGGGGAGTTCTTCTACCAGAAGCGCGCCCCGAAGAACCATCCCGACTGGATCCCCACCGCCACCATCACCTTCCCCAGCGGCCGCACCGCGGACGAGATGTGCCCCACCGAGGTCGCCGCCGTCATCTGGGCCGCCCAGTACAACACGCTCACCTTCCACCCCTGGCCGGTCCGCCGCGACGACCTCGACCACCCCGACGAACTCCGCATCGACCTCGACCCGCAGCCCGGCACGGACTACGCCGACGCGGTACGGGCCGCGCACGAACTCCGCGCGGTCCTGGACGAGTTCGGCGGCCTGGTCGGCTGGCCCAAGACGTCCGGCGGACGCGGCCTGCACGTGTTCGTGCCCATCGAGCCGCGCTGGACCTTCACCCAGGTGCGGCGCGCCGCGATCGCCTGCGGACGGGAACTGGAACGCCGGATGCCGGACCAGGTCACCACGGCCTGGTGGAAGGAGGAGCGCGGCCCCAAGATCTTCGTGGACTACAACCAGACTGCCAGGGACCGCACGATCGCCTCCGCCTACTCCGTACGGGCCCGCCCCCACGCCCCCGTCTCGGCGCCCCTGCGCTGGGACGAGGTCGACGACGCCACCCCGGAGGACTTCGACATCGCCACGATGCCGGCCCGCTTCGCGAAGCTCGGCGACGTCCACGCGCGCATGGAGGACCGCGCCTACTCTCTCGAAGCCCTTCTCGACCTCGCCAACAAGGACGAGAAGGACCACGACCTCGGCGACCTGCCGTACCCCCCGGAGTACCCGAAGATGCCGGGCGAGCCGAAGCGCGTACAGCCGAGCCGGGCCAAGCACGAGGAGTAAGGGCCGGCCCACCAGTGAGGGCCGGCCCACCGGGGCCCGGCTACAGCTCCTTGATCCGGATGTCCCGGTACGACACCACGTCCGTCACGCCGTGGACCTGGAGCCCCAGATAGCCGGACGCGTAGCGGCGGCCGTCCGTGCCCGGGTCGTCGGCGCGCGGCGGCGTGAAGTCCTGACCGCCGGTGTTGTCGAACTCGTTGATCAGGACGCCGTTGCGGTAGACGGAGTAGTGCTGGTCCACCACGCGGATCTCGTAGTCGTTCCAGGTGCCCTTCGGGGTCACGCCCGCGCCCGCGAGCCCCACCCGGTCGAAGCCGTAGACCGAACCCGTCTTGTACATGTCGCCGTCAGGACGGTCGAGCACCTGCACCTCATGCCCGTACTTGATGGCGACCCACTCCGGACGCGACTCCTCCGGATGGTCGTGGACCTGTGGGAAGCGCACGAAGACACCGGAGTTGGTGCGGGCGTTGCCCGGAGCGTCGTCGCGCCACTGGAGCTTCAGGGAGAAGTCGCCGTACTTGCGCCCCGGGAACCACAGCATGCCCATGCCCTGGACCGTGGTGCTGCTGGTCATCGTGCCGTCCGCGTGGAGCCCGAACTTGCCGCCGCCCACCTGCTCCCACTTGTCGAAGGACTCCTTGGTGCCGTCGAAGAGCTTGCGGTAGCCGTCCGTCCGGCCCGGCTTGCCGATGCCGGACTGCTTCGCGGCCTGGTTGATCTTGTTGTACTCGCGCTGCACGATCACGCCTTCTTTAAGAAGCCGGTCGGTGACGGCCTTGACGTGCTTCAGGAAGAGTGCGTGCGAGGTCCACTCCTTCTCGTCCTCGATCAGCTCGCCCACCCGGCAGCGGTTGTTCGTGACGCGGTTGGGGATGCCCGTGTCGACCGTGCCCACGAACACCGTCAACCGCTCGTCGAACTCCGGGCAGTTCGGCGCGGGCACCCCGCCGCCCGCCGAGACGGTGAAGGAGACCGTCTTGGCCGCGGCCGTGTTGCCCGCCTTGTCGCTCGCCCGGTACGCGACGGTGTGCCGCCCCGCACGGTCGACGACGACCGGACCCTCGTACGCCAGATAGGGGCCGCCGTCCAGCGAGTACTCGACCTCGGCCACCCCCGATCCGGCGTCCGTCGCGGTGACCGTCACCTTCGCCTTGCCGAGGTAGGCGCCGTCCGAGTCCTTGGTGCCCTCGATCTTCGCCGAGGTCTCCGGAGGCGTCCTGTCCTCGGCCGGCGGCACGACGACCGTGAACTCGACCGATTTCTCAGCCGCCTGGTTGCCTGCCTTGTCGGACGCGCGGAAGCGCACCTTGTGGATGCCCGCCTCATGGACCATGACTGGGGCCGTGTACGCCTTCCAGGCGCCGCCGTCGCCGATCGCGTACTCGATCCTGTTGACGCCGGAACCGGTGTCGGACGCCGTGACCGTGACCGTCGCCATCGCGAGGTACTGCCCCTGGTCGTTCCTCTCACCGGTCACCGTGGCCGATGTCTCGGGAGGCGTCCTGTCGTCCGTGGGCGGCGCGACCACCGTGAAGTCGACCGCCTTCTCCGCCGCCGCATTGCCCGCCTTGTCGGACGCCCGATAGCGGATCCTGTGCGTGCCGACCTGGTCGACGACGACGGGCGCGGTGTACGGCTGCCACGCGCCGGACGCCCCGACCGCGTACTCGATCCTGTCGACGCCCGAGCCCGCGTCCGTCGCGGTCACCGCCACCGACGCCGAACCGACGTACGCGCCATCGGCGTTGGTCTGCCCCTCCACCTTCGCCGAGGTCTCCGGGGCCGTGGTGTCCTCGCCGCCGCCCTCGGTCACGACCAGGATGCCCTGCATCGCCCCGTGGCCGGGGATCGTGCAGTGGTAGCGGTAGCGGCCCGGGGTGAGCGTGACCTGCGCGGTGTGTCTGCCGCCCCGGTCGTCGTTCGGGTTGGCCAGGATGTTCAGCGGGACGTCGTTGTTGTACTCCGGGTCGGACACGTCGAACGTCAGCGTGTGCGGCATGCCCGTCGTGTTGCCGGTCGCCTCGCTGTTCTCGAAGACGATCGTCGTCGGGCCCGCCACCGCCGTGGTGGGCGCCGACCTGTACTTGTCGATGTCGTTGTCGGCGGTCCAGGTGAGGGTCTGCGCCTGCGTGGCGATCCCGGGATTGTCGGGGCGCGCGGTGGCGGCGGACGTCAGGCCGAGCACCATGAGCAGCGCCGCGAACAGTGCCGTACATGCTCTGCGCCGCCGTGCGGTCCGTGTGGTGGGGGAACGCGTCATCCCGTCCTCCTCGCGAGGTCGTCGGCGGCCGGGGTCGGCGCGCCGCCCTTGTACGTCACGCGCCACAGCGCCGACTTGGAGTCCGAGGTGAAGAACCCGCGGCCGTAGTCCAGGACGTACAGGGACCCGTCCGGCGCGAACTTCCAGTCCATGAGGTTCTTGATGCCGTCGTTGCCGACCGGGATCATCTTCTTCAGCGATTCGGCGTGCACGGGCAGGCCCCCGCCGCCGACCGTCCTCGGGTCGGTGAGCACAGCGTGCCGCGGCTGGTCGCCGTCGTAGAAGTCGCCGACGAACCACTTGCCGTCCCAGTAGGAGGGCCACTTGTCGGCGCTCGCGCTCGCCGCGTCGTAGCGGTAGACCGGGCCGTTCATCGTGGCCTGGCCGCCGCCCTTGAGCCACGGCAGGAGCTGCTTCTGCTCCTCCGGCCGGTAACTCGGCACGCCGTTCGCGTCACGCGGGTAGTCGATGCCGCCGCCCTGCGGCGAGTACCAGATGTTGTTGGGCTCGGCCGGCGGGATCTTCACCAGGCCGTCGTTGTTGGGCGACTCGTTCTTCAGGTTCTCGCAGTCGTACCAGCCGAGCGGCTTCGACGGATCGGGCAGATTTCGGTCGCGGTAGGGCTGGTTGTTGCCCATGCAGTACGGCCAGCCTCGGTTGGAGGCGTGCGTGATCGCGGCGAACGTGTCGTACTTCGCCGGGCCCCACGTCGTCGACGGCAGGGACGCGTCCGGGCCGACCCAGCCCGCGTACAGCGTGTCGGTCTTCTTGTCGATGGAAATGCGCGCGGGGTTCCGCACGCCCATCACATAGATCTCGCCGCGCGTCTTGCCGCCGCCCTCGTCCTGCTCCTTGCCCGTGAAGAGGTTCCCTTCGGGGAGCGTGTACGTCCCGTCGGGCTCGGGGTGGATGCGCAGGATCTTGCCGTTGAGGTTGTTGGTGTTGCCCGCGGTGCGACGGGCGTCGGCGAAGGAGACGCCCTTGAAGTTCGGCTCGGGGTTGTTGCCCGAGTAACCGTCCGTGAACCGCGAGGAGTTGTTGTCACCGGTCGCGATGTAGAGGTTGTCCCGGGAGTCCCACGCCATCCCGCCGCCCGCGTGGCAGCAACTGTGGATCTGCACCGGCCACTTGAGCAGCACCTTCTCGCTCTCCATGACCAGTTTGTCCGTGGCCCGGTCGAGCGTGAAGCGGGAGACGTACCGCTCGGCCATGCGCGTCTCGCGGTCGATCTTCGCGTGGGGTGTGTAGTGCAGGTACACCCAGCCGTTCTCCTCGAACCCCGGATCCAGCTCGATGCCGAGCAGGCCCTCCTCGACCTTGGTCAGCTCGTCCCCGCCGCCCTTGTTGCCGAAGACCGACAGCGCGCCCGCGAGCGTCACCTTCTTGGTCTTCGGGTCGTAGACGTGGATCTCCCCTCTGCCCTTGCCGACGTCGGGGTTGTTCCAGTCGGTGATCACCGACTGGGAGGAGTCGGCGCCGCCGCGACCGATGTAGAGGACCCGGCCGTCGGGGGCGGTGACCAGGCCGTGCGGCTCGCCGATCTGGTCGTTCTGACCGGGCTGGTTGGCCTGGGTGAGGCGCTCCGCCTTGTAGTGGGCGTTGATCGTGGCCTTGCAGTCGGCGCGGGCGATGCGGGTCGTCCACAGCAGGGCGCCCCGCAGATGACCGCGGAAGTCCGCTTCGTCGTACGAGGCCGCCGTGCCGCCCATGCCGGTGTAGAAGGAGCGTCCGCCGTCGTAGTCACGGCACCAGGACACCGGGTGATCCCAGCCGTTCTTACCGGCGCCCGGCTCGTACGTCGACTCCCGCACCCGGGCGAGCGTGTGCACCTCGCCCGAGGGGTTCTTCGTCCAGTTCGGCCACCGGTCGGCACGCTTCCACTGGAGGGGCAGGTCCTTGGTCGCCGGATTCTCGCGGTCGCCGACCTCGACGGTCGCGCGCTGGACGCTGCTCGGGCCGGAGGCGGCAGGGCGGGCGCCGATCAGGCCGGTGAACCAGGACGAGTACGGCTCGGCGCGGGCCGCGTCATGGATGCCGAGGAAGCCGCCGCCCGCCTCCATGTAGGCCTCGAGGCCCGCCTCCTGCTCGGGGTCGAGGACGTCACCGCCGCCGGTCAGGAAGGCCACCGCGTTGAACTTGCCGAGCCTTCTCTCATTGGTGAAGACGGCCGGGTCGTCCGTCGCCTCGATCCTGAACCGCTGGGCGGCCGGGCCCGATTGGCCGATCCTCTCGATGGCCTCGATTCCCGCGTTGACGACGGGGGACTCCTCGCCGTCGGCGGCGGAGCCGTGGAAGACCAGCACCTTGACGTTGGCGCCACCGGGCGGCGACGGGAGGGACATCGTTGTCAGCGGTGGGTCCGGGAACGGCCGCGCGGTCGCGGCCTGCGCGGAGAGGGCCCCGGTGACCAGCGCGCCGGACAGCAGCGCGGCCGTCCAGGCCCGGCGCGAGCGGTTGGCTCTCGGACGTGCTCTGCTCAACTCTCGTACGGTCAAGGGCCTTTGATGCGGTGTGCGCCGCATGAGTACACCCACCCCTCGTCGGTCACAGCAACAGCGCCGACGAAGCTAGACCTCTTTTCGCACCTCGCCAATAGGTATCACCGCGATAGCACGAACTTTGTCCCGACTGTGGATAAACGAAGATCCCCTCGCTACCGTGTGGCCGTCCCCGGGGCCTCTCACGCCCCGTCAGTCTCCGTACCGCAGTGGGGAGTTCGGCATGGACAGACGGAGCTTCAACCGGCGGATGCTCGCGGGCGGCGCGGCGGCAGCAGCAGGCGTGACATCGTTGTCCCTCACCCACGCGTCGGAGGCGCGGACCGCCGAGGGCCCGCCGCGGACCGCGCCCGCGGGTGGTGAGGTCAAGCGCCTCAAGATGTACGCGGAAAGGCTCCCCGACGGGCAGATGGGGTACGGCCTGGAGAAGGGCAAGGCTGCCATCCCGGGGCCGCTCATCGAGCTGAACGAGGGCGACACGCTGCACATCGAGTTCGAGAACACAATGGATGTGGCGGCGAGTCTGCACGTCCACGGCATGGACTACGAGATCTCCAGCGACGGCACCAAGCACACCAGGAGCGATGTCGAGCCGGGCGGCACGCGCACCTACACCTGGCGCACGCACGCCCCGGGCCGCCGCAAGGACGGCACCTGGCGGCCCGGCACCGCGGGCTACTGGCACTACCACGACCACGTGGTCGGCACGGACCACGGCACCGGCGGGGTCAGGAAGGGGCTGTACGGTCCGCTGATCGTGCGGCGCAAAGGCGATCCGCTGCCGGACAAGACCTTCACGATCGTCTTCAACGACATGACGATCAACAACAGGTCCGGCCACGACAGCCCCGACTTCGAGGCCACGGTGGGCGAGCGGGTCGAGTTCGTGTCGATCACGCACGGTGAGTACTACCACACGTTCCACGTCCACGGTCACCGCTGGGCGGACAACCGCACGGGCATGCTGACCGGCCCCGAGGACCCGAGCCAGATCCTGGACGACAAGATCACGGGTCCGGGCGACTCCTTCGGCTTCCAGGTCGTCGCGGGCGAGGGCGTGGGCGCCGGTGCCTGGATGTACCACTGCCATGTGCAGAGCCATTCGGACATGGGGATGGCGGGCCTCTTCCTGGTGAAGAAGGCGGACGGCACGATTCCGGACTATGAGCCGCACCATCGGGCCAAAGGTGCGGGGGAGTCCGGCGGAGGGGCCGGACACGACCACGACCACGGCCACCACGGCTAGCCGGCCCCAGGGCGTCCTGAGGCCGGAGCCTGTGGGCTCAGTGCGCTTGTGGGCTCAGTGAGCCTGGGGGCTCAGGAGCCGCGCAAGTGCTCCAGGAGGGCGGCGAGGATCTCGGCGCGGTCCTCCTCGTCGGGGTAATCCTCCTCGCCGTCCCAGCGCTCGGCCCACCCGGAGGCCTCAAGGCGTTCCAGGCGCTCCATGAGCCGGGGCCGGACGTCGGCCGGGAGACGGGCCTCGGCGTTCTCGGCCACGACGGTGTACTGGGTGAGGAACGCCCAGTGGACATCGGGTGATTCCAGCTCCCGGAGCAGCCGGTCGTACGCGCCCGGGGCGCCGCGCTCCAGGGCCTTGCGGAGACTGAGCGCGCGGACTTCGGCGACCGGCGAGTCCGCGGCGCGTGCCAGGGCGTCGGCGGCTGCCCGGGCCTCGCTCTCCCCGGCGAAGTCGAGGCCGTGCAGCGCCCTCGCGGCGGCCGCGCGGACCTTGTCGTCCGTGTCGTGCTCCAGGAGGCCGGCCAGCGCGGTCACGGTCTCGGCCTCCAGCGCACTGCCCTCGGCCATCGGGTTCAGCCCGTCGGCGGCGGCCGCGCGCACCCGCGCGTCATCGTGCCGCAGCCCGTCGAGGAACAGCCGCACCGGCGGGTCGTCCAGCGGGGCGCCTACGTGCAGGACGTCGTAGGCGTGCAGCAGTTCGCTCAGGGAGACCGCGTCCAGCGGCTCCGAGGCCAGTCCGGCCAAGGCCTCGCCCACCGGCCCGGGGCGGAACACGCCGTGGAAGAGCAGGAGATCGGAGAGCGTCTCGACGCCGAGCTGCCTGCGGTCCGCGTCCTCGTCGCCGCAGAGGGCCAGCGCCTCGTCGAAGAGCAGGCCGAGCCGCGCGCGGTCCGTCCACGAGTCCTCCTCGGGCTGCTGGGTGAGGTCCACCAGGATGTCGCCGCGTTCCGTGCCGCCCGGGGGATGCGCAAGGGCCTCGGCGAGGGCGGTGCGGATCCCGGATCGCACCCGCTGTGCCTCGTCCGGCGCAAGCGGCTCGTTCCTGCGTACGACCAGGGCCGCCACGATGACCGCGATGTCGAAGGCCAGGTCGCGCGCGAAGTCGCCCGGCCGCCCGAGCCCCGCGATGCCCTCTGCCGTCCAGCCCCGGCCACGCAGATGGACGATCCGCTCCCGCATGTCGTCGGCCATGTCCTGGCCGACGTCCCGCACGGCCGGGGGCCCGCCCAGCCCCGCCACGAGTTCCGTCCAGGCCCGCACAAGGCCCTCGGGGTCGTCCAGGTGCTCCGCGAAGACCCGCTCCGTCCGCTCACGGACCACGGGGTCGCGGCGCAGCGCGGCGGCGAAGCCGTCGGCCACGGTCTCGGAGAAGGACTCCGCGTACGGCTCACGGGCCACCGCCCGCGCCAGCTCCCGCAGCGCCCACTCCACGTCGGCGCTCCCGGCGGCGTCGGCGGCGGCCTTGGCGCGCACCGCCCTGTCCGGGTGCCGCAGCAGCTCCGCCAGCTCGGCCTGCTCGCGCTCTCTCCGCTTCTTGAACATGGGGGCAGCGTATGCGCCGCGCCCCACGGCACGTACGGGGCCTGTCATCCACGCGGGGGCTCGTACGGGGCCTCCCTGAGGAGGGAGCGGCCGATACGGGAGGATGCCTCCTGACACCGTCAGGGAGGAGTGACCGAAGGTGACCGAGGAACCGCGCCCCACCTTGGAGGCCGTGGCCGCGCGCGCCGGGGTCTCCCGCGCCACCGTCTCCCGAGTCGTCAACGGCGACCCGGGGGTGCGCGAGGAGCTTGCCGGGAAGGTCAGGCACGCGGTCGACGAACTCGGCTACGTCCCCAACCGCGCCGCCCGCAGCCTGGTCACCCGGCGCCACGACGCGGTCGCCGTGGTGATCGCCGAGCCCGAGACCAGGGTCTTCGCCGACCCGTTCTTCGCGCTCCAACTGCGCGGCATCAGCAAGGAGTTGACCGCACGGGACGTCCAGCTGGTGCTGCTGCTCACCGAGGGCCGTGACGACCACGAGCGGGTCGGGCGCTATCTCGCGGGCGGCCATGTCGACGGCGCCCTCGTCTTCTCGCTGCACCTCGACGACCCGCTGCCCGGCATCATCCGGCGCGCCGGGGTGCCCACCGTCTTCGGCGGCCGCCCGGGCTGGGACGCCGCGTCGGGCGAGCGGAGTGCGCCGTACGTCGACTGCGACAACCGAGGCGGGGCGCGCGAGGCGGTGCGTCATCTGGTCGGCCTCGGCCGGGGCCGCGTCGCGCACATCACCGGGCCCCTCGACCAGACCTCCGCGGTCGACCGGCTCGACGGCTTCCGCGACGTGCTCGTCGACGTGGACCCGCGGCTGATCGCCGAGGGCGACTTCACCCCTGCGGGCGGCGAGCGAGCTATGCGGGAACTCCTGGACCGCGTACCGGAGTTGGACGCCGTCTTCGCCGCCAACGACCTGTCGGCGGCCGGCGCCCTCCGGGTGCTGCGGGAGCGGGGCAGGAGGGTGCCGGACGACGTGGCGGTGGTCGGTTTCGACGACATGCTGCCGGTGGCCGAGCAGGCCGAGCCGCCGCTGACGACGGTCCGTCAGGACATCGAGGAGATGGGCCGGTTGATGGCCCGCCTCCTCCTGCGCGGCAGGGCGG